>JAHLWV010000445.1 GCA_019057735.1 Promethearchaeota archaeon
GTTGATGCGACTTCCTCCATGGCCGGTATTAAAATTGAGGTTGATAAATTAGGAATAGATGTATGCTTAGCTTCAGTTCAAAAAGCTTTCACAATTCCACCTGGATTAGCAGTGTGTTCCATATCTCAAGCAGCAATTGAAAAGTTTCCACAAGTTAAGAATAGAGGATTTTACTTTGATTTCAATGATCTACTAAAACGAGCTAAGAAACACCAAACACCATCTACGCCGCCTATCCCACAAATTAGGGCTTTAGCTGCTCAAATTGATCATATCTTGAATCAAGAAGGCTTAGAAAATAGATTTGAAAGACATACGAAACTTGGTAAACGAACAAGAGAATGGGCAAAGGATACTAATTTTGAAATGTTTCCAGAAAAAGGATACGAATCAAATACCGTCTCTACTATGAAAAATTCTTTAAATATCGATATTGCAAAGATGGTTTCAACGCTATTGGAAAAGGGTTATAGAATAGTGAACGGTTATGGTGACTTGAAAAGCAAAACATTCCGTATTGGCCATATGGGTGAAGTTACTATAAAAGAACTTGATGAAATGTTAAAAGTTCTATCAGATATCATATCTGAATTAAAATAAATTTACTGGTATCTAGAAAAGAAGTTAGTCTTTTCATTTTTTTTATTATTAAGGGTAATAATTTTAAAAAAATTATTTACTATAGCCACCGAAAATTCTTTTATACATTAGTGGATTAGAAATATTATTCTATCATTAAAAACACAAGAAGTGAATTGTTTGAAAATTTTGATTAGTGACAAACTTCACGAGGAAGGAGTGAAAATTTTTCAAGATAATGGATTTGAGGTCGTCAAGAATTTCGATATAACCAACGACCAGCTAAAGAGAGAAATTAGTAACTACGATGGAATAGTAGTTCGCTCCCGAACTAAATTGACTGCAGATGTTTTGGAAAACGCAAAAAATCTTAAAGCCATTGGGAGAGCTGGAGTAGGATTAGACAATATAGATAGAAAGAAAGCCGCAGAATTAAACATAGAAATCTTAAACACACCAGATGCGCCTTCTGTTTCTGTCGCAGAGTTAGCGTTAGGTCTAATGCTCACCTTGGCTCGACACATCTCGAATGCTGATCGAACCATGCATCTTGAAGAGTGGAATAAAAAACAATACTTAGGGTATACATTAAAAGGGAAGAAACTTGGACTGATCGGATTTGGAAACATAGCGAAGGAATTGGCCAAGAGGGCAGTAGCCTTGGACATGGAAGTGGGCGTATTTTCAAGATTTAGTAAAGGTCCAGAGGCTGTAGAAGAAGCTAAAAACATCGGATGTAAAATTTATTCGTCTATTGAGGAATTACTACAAGACGCTCGAGTGGTGTCATTACATTTACCTGCGACACCCCAAACAGAAAATACTATTAATGAGAATAATATTAAACTGATGAAAAAAGAAGCTATTCTAATTAATACTGCCAGAGGTAAACTCGTTGACGAAAAAGCTCTAATAAAAGCGTTAGAAAATAAAGACATAGCTGGTGCAGCCTTAGATGTTTATAGAGAAGAACCACTGAAAGATATGGATCTATGTAGATGTAAAGGAAATTTAATTCTTACACCCCATATTGGAGCGCAAACTAAGGAAACACAGATAGATGCCGCTACTAAAATCGCCAAAAAAATGTCAATCTTCTTAAAGAGTCTCTAAAGTTAAATTTTGGTAATCTTAACGATAGTGGAGAAATAAGCACCGGAAAGTCTTGATTCTTCTGAAGTTTCAGGGGTGAAAATATTAACATTCTTGTAATCTGAGTGCATGAATGGGAGTCCTGAATAAATCAAGGCAATACCAGATTTTAAATCAGAATTCTCCTCCAAATTGTATTTCGCTTCACCAAATTTATTAGAAACTAATACTTTTTCGTGAAGTTTTAGCCCAATTAATTCAATATCATAGGGATTTAAAAAGATTTTACCGAAAACATTCTCGAATTCTCCATGAATTTCGCCCATTTGAGAATGTATGAAATACTTATGTGAATGTGAAAGCAAATAGAATTCATCATCCTTTCGCTTAAGTACGAAATCTAAACTTTGGTCAAAAATTTCGATATCGGTTTGATGAATTTGAATTTTACCATTTGAAGTTGGAAAGATTAAGTCATTGTAAGGAACATCATTAATATCAAAAGGTATATAGTAGCCTTTAGTTCTGAGATGTTCTTGAATTATTTTAGGCAATAATCCACAGCACTTCTTAAAGATGTCTTTTTGAGATTCTTGAAAAGTAGAATCGTCATCCCACCTTATTTTTTCAGCTAACCGTTGAAAAAATTCATAATTGGAACTGCATTCCGGATATGGGCAAGGACCTCCTTGATTTATGGATATACCAGGGACAAAATATGGTGTCATTAAATCATCGGTTTCAAGATCGAATTTTGCAGGTATGACAATATCTGCGAATTTAGTTGTCTCGTTCAGAAACATATCTAACACAACGGTATACAAATCTTCTCTCAATAAAGATTTTTCAAGAATGTTTTGATTTGGGAGAGAACTCATGGGATTAACATTATACACAAACAACATTTTATATTGGTTAGAACTTAAAGAGGACCCAAGATTAATGAGGGGAATCCTCCCATTTGGTGAATTGTTATCTGATTTTGTTATATAATCGATAAGTGGTCCTTTAAAATCTCGGTTAAAGCCACTTTGAGAAAAAAGGAATCCCGCTCCTTGATGTCCAAAATTTCCAAGGAAAATTTGAATTAGGGCGATTGAATTTAGATTTCTTCCCCCGTAAAAATATTTTTGAGGACCAAATCCTACAATGAAAAGAGT
>JAHLWV010000446.1 GCA_019057735.1 Promethearchaeota archaeon
GCTAACTGCAACCGATGCTCTTGATTTATCGATTCCAGAGAGAATTCAGCTGGTACAGGATATTTGGGATACGATAGCCATAAAAGCCGATGTAGTCGAACTAACTGAAGAAGAGAAGAGGATAATTGATTAAAGATTGAAGACGTACCACCATAATCCTAATTTGGGACCCCATTGCAAGACATTTCTAAGAGAATAGTAAGCAAAAAATGTAATATAGAGCTACTATCAGCCCTGAAGCTGAGAATGACTTAAGGGACATTGCAGATTCTGAATTTTCTGGACTAACCGTTGCTACACGATAATTGATATGCTATAATTCAGATAGGAGGTACGGCAAAATGCATATAAAAATGAGAGCAGTCAATGAGATAGAAAAAATAATCCAAAAAAATAAAAAAGAATTGAAAGAGCAATATGGGTTAATAGAGATAGGAATATTTGGCTCTTACGTTAGAGGCGAACAAGATGAAAATAGTGATATAGATATACTTGTAGAGATAGAAAGACCCATGGGTTTTGTTAAATTTATAAAACTTGAGAATCGCCTTTCGCAAATACTTGGCATAAAGGTTGAATTAGTAACTAAAAAAGCACTAAAACCTTATATAGGCAGACGTATTCTCCAAGAGGTTCACTATGTATAAAGGAAAAGAAGAGCGAAGTATTAGAGATTATTTGAATGACATCTTAGAGATGGTCGAAAATATTTGGAATTTTACTAAGAATATGTCTTATGAAGACTTAGGGAGAGACAAGAAAACTCTATATGCAGTGATAAGGTGCCTGGAGGTTTTAGGAGAGGCTGTAAAGAAAATCCCAAAATATATAAAAGAAGAATATCCCGAAATTCCATGGCAAGAAATAGCTGGAATACGAGATAAACTCATTCATGAGTATTTTGGGGTAGATATAGAAATTGTATGGGATACTATAGATGAAGATTTATCTCCACTTAAAGTGACTGTTAGAAAGATAATTAATGATTTATACTGAAATCGTAAATAAAATAATAAGAATTAATTTCTAAAAAGAAAACAAAAATGCAAAACCATATAAATTTATTATTGGCGAAAGTCAGGTTAAAAAATAATAACAATATAATAAAATCGCCCTTGACTTACACAAATATATGTGTTATATTTTGTGTAGAAGGAGGTGTAAAATGGCAACGAATTTGGCGTTAGATGACAAACTAATCATGCAAGCTCAAAAGGTTGGATACCATAAAACCAAAAAGGAAGCGGTAACAGCTGCCCTAAAAGAGTATGTCGCACACAAAAAACAGCTGATGATTAAAAAATCATTTGGCACAATTGATTTTGATAATAATTATGACTACAAAAAGGCAAGAAATCGATGAGGGTATTAGTAGATACCTGTGTCTGGTCTCAAGTCCTACGACATAAAAATCCTAACCTAGAACTAACAAAAAAAATGAAAGATCTTATCAATGACGGCAGAGTTTGTATTATAGGCCCTATAAGGCAAGAACTCCTTTCAGGAATACCAGACATAAAACAATTCAATCAACTAAAAGAATTACTTTCCTCTTTCGAAGACATTCCTCTTAAAACAGAACATTTCCTAAAAGCAGCCGAATTCACAAACATATGCCGAAGCAAAGGGATTCAAGGCTCAGCTATAGATTTCTTAATCTGCGCTGTGGCTCATTCAGAAAATCTTATGATTTTTACAACGGATAACGATTTTGAGAATTACAGAAAACACTTATCAATAAAATTAATAAAATGATACTCTAACAACTCACTCCACCTGACCCTTCGTCACGGCTAACCGCTCTTCAGGGTAGATGAACTCAAACATTATCTAAAAATAAGAAAACTTGACAATAGTTGAGATAACGTATATACTAAGTATATACGTTAGAGGAAGGTATTATGATAACGAAAGTTCAAAAATGGGGGAATAGTCAAGGTCTGCGTTTCCCGAAAGAAATCCTCAAGAAAGTCCATATCTCTGTTGGCGATGAAGTTGATATCAGTGTCAAATACGGTAAAATTGTGATAGGAGCTACAGCGCAAGTAAGAGGAAAATACAAACTTGAGACTCTTATTGCTAAAATGCCTTCAAAATATAAGCCGCAAGAAGAAGATTGGGGAAAAACAGTCGGAAGAGAAGTGTGGTAAATGAAAAAATATGTTCCTTCCAAAGGAGATCTTATCGCTCTATCTTTCAATCCTCAATCAGGACATGAGCAAAAAGGCAGGAGACCTGCTTTAGTAGTGAGTAATACACTCTTTAATCAAAAAGCTGGTTTGGCAATAGTATGCCCTACCACCCGTATCGACAGAAAATATCCATTCCATGTAAAAATTTCTGAAGCTTCAACCCTTAATGGTTTTGTTATGGTGGACCAGGTAAAATCCGTTGATTATAATTCACGAAAAGCTAAATTCATCGAGAAAGCGTCAATAAAACTATTAAATGAAGTGCTTGCAATACTCGATGTCTGTATTTATTAGCATTATAAAAATTGTCTAGAATGGAGAAAAAAAATAGGGACAGCGACCGTTTTATCCGGCATTAGTGTAGAAAAAAAGTAGTCTCCTCCCCTTTTCTTAGATAAAATGGTCGCTGTCCCTATTTTTCGATGAGACAATTTTACAATCACAGTGCAGCAGATTTTTGCGGACATCCAAAATTTTGAGGAGGAAGAATAATGACGCCTAGAGAACGAGTTGAGAGCGCATTTGCGCACCAACAACCCGATTACACTCCCTGCGACTACTTTGGTACACCCGAGATAGACCAGAGACTGGAAAACCACTTCGGAGTTACGGGCGAGGACGCGATCCGGAAGTG
>JAHLWV010000079.1 GCA_019057735.1 Promethearchaeota archaeon
TGGTGGTTCTACCTACAGAACTAAATCAATTTCAAGAATAATGAGAGAAGTATACGATGTTGACTGGAAAAACGATTTTATTTTTTTCTGTGAAGATAATTTCACAATTAACGTAAAAAGAACACACAAGATATTGGATACTCTAATTAAATCAGGAGTCAACTCTAAAATGCGCTTTTCTTGCCAATCAAGAGTGGATACACTATATAATAACCCAGAATTAATCAATAAATTGCATAAAGCCAATTTTAGGCAAGTTTTTCTTGGAATTGAATCCGTTCATCAACAGAGTTTAGACGCTATGAATAAGAGGAACACTACGCCCGCAATGGTTAAAACAGTAGTAAAAAGTTTACGGGACAAAGGAATATCCATCTTCGGCGGGGTTATAATCGGTTTTCCAGGAGAAACCAAACGAATGGTTAGGCAAAATATTCAAACTACAATAGAACTAGATTTAGACTGTGTCCAGTTTACACCCATTACTGCTTTTCCGGGGACGCCTTTTTATGATGAGATGAAAGAGAAAGGAATGATAACCGCAAGCAATTACAAATTTTACGACTTGTTTCATCCAATGATGAAAACTGAAGAATTAACCTCTAAAGATTTTCTTCAATTAGTAGCGGAAGCTTATGCTGCTTTTTATCTGAAAGGATGGATAATTAGAAGGGCTAAAGAATATCTCAACCCTTTTGGGAAATTTAATTGGATGCTGGGAAGCTTGGGAAGGTTAGCTAAGCAGGGAATAATGGGCGGGCTAGGAATGCTCTATTCTCAAGGTATCACAACAAAAATAATTTCAGAGGAGTTAAAAAATACGGCTGAATTAATGAAAGACATCAATCCAACAATTGAAATATCTACGGTAAAAAAAATCAAAGAACCATTGGAGCATGATTCGTTAACTCTGGAAATATCTTCAGCAAAAAAAACCGAAGTACCATTGAAGCATGATTCGTAAATGCTTTTTTATAATTGTATGCAAAGTTGATTCATTTAAGGTAGTCTTGCCTTAACTTCTCGTTTTTGAGTTGGAGCATTTGAAACACATAAAAATTTATCTTACAAATAATTTTTAAATTCAAATTTTAAACTGAATATGTGATAAAACTGAAAATAGCTTTTATTGGAGCAGGTTCAATAGTATTTGGTGAGGACGTCCTTACCGATCTACTAACTTTTCCTTCAATTCAAAAGGATACGATAATTTGTCTTGAAGATGTTAACGAATATCGATTAAATCTAATGTACGATTTGATGTTGATATATAAAGAATTGCACCCCGAGTTATTAGAAGGTGTTACCTTCGAAAAAACAACAGATTTAAAAAGAGCAATAACTGACGCAAAGTATGTTATCAGCGCAATTCATGTTGGTGGCATTGAAGCGTTTAAAATAGATTTAGAAATTCCTTTAAAGTATGGAGTCTCACAATGTATCGGGGATACATTAGGTCCTGGTGGAATCTTTCGTTTTTTACGAAATGCTCCGGTACTAAAGCAGATAGTCGAACTACTTAACGAAGTAGGTTTTAACGGAGGAAAAGACGAAGGAAAACCTCTTTTTCTTAATTATACGAACCCTATGGCAATGAATACCTGGTATTGTAATGCAATCAATCCAGATTCGACTGTTGGACTCTGTCACGGAGTGCAAGGAACTAGCGGGATGCTAAACAATTGGATTGGAGTTAAACGAGAAAATTTCAGTTTTTTATGTGCTGGAATTAATCATATGGCTTGGTTCCTCGAGTTGTGGTATCGAGAATCTAGTTCGTCAAACTCACCATGGAAAAATGCATATCCACTATTACATGAAAAATACAAGATTAATCCAAAATTGATTGGAGGAGAACTTCTTAGATGGGATATGATGGAAGCAACGGGATATTTCATGACGGAATCTACTGGACATCTCAGCGAGTATCTACCATATTATAGGAAACGTGATGACCTTTTGGAAAAATATAGAGGCGCTACAGGTTGGTTTGATAGCCTTTATCATGGTGTGACTTACGATATGACAGTAAAATTAGATGAAAAATTAGATAGGAAGCTTAAAAGAAGAATAGATCGTAGAAAGCTGAAACTAAAAAAGAAACCTTCAGGTGAATATGTCTCTCACATCATAAATGCGATTGAAACTAACGTACCGTTTAAATTTCACGGAAATGTGGTAAATAAAAAGGGATCGCTAATTACTAACCTGCCAAAAGAGTGTTGCGTTGAAGTCCCAGTATTCGCTGATTACCACGGATTACACCCTCAAGGAGGAATTACCCTACCTACCATATGTCAAGCGTTATGCACTTCGAATATAATGGTTCAAAAAGCAGCAGTAGAAGGACAGCTCTTGCTCGATAGAAAAAAAATATACCACGCTGTTCTCTTAGATCCTAGCACGGCTAGCGTTTGTTCTCCCAAGGAAATTGAAAACATGGTTGAAGAGATGTTTGAAGCTGAGAAGCAGTGGCTTCCACAATTTAACCAATAATTTATAAATCTGAGCAAAAAACACGTTGCAAATGTTAACCCAAAGATTTATATTGTTATTTATTCATTTCATTTATGGGTTGTTTTAACACCAACACCATATATCTTTTTTTTTAACTGTGGTAAATCTAGTGTCATTAAGGATTTACCACGGTTTTTATTTTTTAGAGTGTCGTAGTCTTACCTTATGAATAATAATAGATTTTTGTCTTAAAATTCGTTGTTATTATCATTTTATGCCCATATAAATAGAAATGTTTTATTCCTGTTATCCCAAATTATTCTCAAAACAATTGATAGTATATTAAAAAAAAGAAAAAAAGGGTGTAAATTAAAACTTAATCCACAAATCTTATTTAAAGTATTTTATAGCGAGTAAAATATCGTCCCGAGTTATCTTCTTCCTCTTTCCATGCTTCGTGAGAACTAACGCAGATTTTGTAATTGTTACTGCGGAAGTACTCATCCAATCTACTAATTCATTGACAGCATCTCGAGCAACGATTACAGCGCCGTTGTGTTTCATTAATCTTCTAATTGGACTCCAACTAATATATTCAGCCATTTTTTATTCAATCCTCCACTTTTTAATTATTTGAGTTATTTTCCTTACATGTTACTTTTTTGATCAAATTTAATTAATCAAATAAATTATGTTCTTTTATATATTTAAAGATTTTGGTTAGAGCTTCATTTTCTAAAGAAAAAAAAGAAAAAAATTTCACGACAAAATTCAAATCATAATAATTGAATCATCTCGTGCAATATAAGTTTCTTTTACCAGTTTATCGAACCTATCAAAAATTACTATAAAAAGATATACAAAATGGGAAAATTTTAACTGATATAGAAATGTGGAGATAATATTCAAGGATTTCAAAAAATAAGTTAAAATGTGAATCGCTGCATTATAATTTTTCCGTCATAGGAAACTTAAAAAAATTATTTTTATACTCATTCTTTTCTGTTGAGAGGAAGAGATTTTTACGAGGGTCGTTGAGATAATTAATTCCAAACAATCTGTTCATATTTACACTTATTGCACTCAATTGATTCACCTTTGAGTGGAAAGTAGGCCAAGGTATTCCCACAATACTTGCATTCCAGAGTGTAAATTTTTTCGTTAGATGTTATGTGACCAAGCTTTATCATTTCTCTTTCAAATTCGGTGATAAATTTCGTTAAGAGAGATATGATTAAATGGGGATTTGACGATGCAGTTAACCACTCTATTTTATGACCCGATACTTGACAAATAATCAAAACCTCGTTCCCTGAGACTAAATCAGTTCCAAAGAACCAACTTATTTTGGTGTTTTGATCTTTACTAATTAGTTGGAAGTTAAGGGTTTCAACTATTTTATTTATATGATCAAAATAATAATTTTCATCAAGCTGATTATCAAGTCCAATACCAATGCTCTTAATTCCTTTTTTTATCCATGGCTTCATTAGAAACTGTTTAATTTCTGACGAAGGTATTATTTTTCTTTCAATACTGAAGGGATCAAACTGAATTGGGATGGCGTCAATATCAATTGCCCTTACAAAATCAGCATTATTAACAAAAGTAACAAAGGATCGAATTGTACCTGTTTCTTCTAAGAAAAGGGGGCATAGATATAGGTTTATCTGTTGATTTGAATTTTTTTCTAGGCTTTCAAATTCCATAACAACTTGTTGTTGTTCAATTTCTTTCTTATCGCTTTCACTTTCATCTTCCCCAGATTCTACTGATTCTAAGATCAAAGTTGGAGGAGTACTCCTACATAATTTTAAAAATCCCGGGAAATTTATTCTAATTTTAACCTTTGTAATAGAATCATCGCTTTGATTCGTTATTAATAAAGAATATAGGTAGTTTCCACCAAATGGTACTAATTTGTAAACCATTTTTATTTTGTCTTCTTGATCTACATATTCTAGTGGTTCAGGTTCAAATAGTTTTGAGCCTGATCCAGTAACTTCATTAAATAGGATTAATTCATGGGGGTCCTTTTGATTTTTATCTTTATTTTTCCTTTCCATGAATCATCGCCAATTTCTCAATAAAAAAATTACATTCGATTGTATAAAAAATATTAAACTATAATTATTTATATTGTTTTTTGACCTACTATTTTTTTTACGGATGATTCCTATTATATATCACCAGTATGAATGAATTGAGTGAATTAGACCCATTATTTGAAAGTCCTACTATTAAGCCAACCTTCCAACTTGTGCATGTAATACTGTCACTATATCTATTTGGTGAGAATACAGAAGGGATTGGTAGGTATCGACTTCAAAAAGAATTACAAATTGGGGCTGGAACTGTAAAGTCACTGTTTAATAAATTAAAAAATGTTACCAAATTTATAATTGTTCCAAGCGAAGGAGATTTGAAGGCTGGTGAATTACAGAGGAGGGGGCATGTTTTAACTCAAAAAGGTTTGGTATTTTTAGCTAAAGTAAAAAAGAAAATCCCTTTATTAAAGAAAGCAAATTTAAAGTTTTTAAAAGAGATTATTATTAAACAAGAATATGTTAATTCGTATTTCTGTTTAGTCAAAAAATCCTCTACGAAGTTAAGATATGGAGTAGAGCAAAGAGATGCCGCTATAAAAGTTAATGGTTCGGGTGCTACTTGTTTAGTTTACGATGGCGTCAATCTATTTTTTCCTACAAAATCAAAAATCAAAGACGATAAAAATAATACTAAAATTAATCCTGAAACATTGAATTATTTTAAGTCGGAATTTGAAGATTCTAAAGTTAAAATTGAAAAAAATGATGTAATTATAATAGGTTCAGGAGATACCTCTCAAAAGGCACGATTAGCTACTTTAAACGCTGCTTTAACTTTATTCTGATTTATATGCGGAGTTAAATATGAGATTTGAGAAGGATATTGTTTTTAACATTAACGATACTATAGTTGAAAAAATCGAGAACTGCATTAAATTAGCATCTCCTAACGAAGCTAACGGTTATATCCTGGGAAATATTCATGAAATTAATAATAACGGTGATTTTAATTATAACTACTTTAGCACTTCTTTTCATTGTATAGAATCGAGCATAGGAAGTCCTGTATCTTTTTTATTAGGTAACGATCAGAAAATTTTAGAGCTTTCAGAACATTTAATGAAAAATGAAAACTTGAAATTAATAGCAATTCTCCACTCTCATCCTGCTGGAACAATTCCTAGCGGCACAGATAAGCATAACATGAAATATTACCATAATAGCGGTCTAAAGAAATTCACACATTTAATTTGGATTATTGTAGATTCCCGGAACAAAAAGATGAATGGGTTTATTTATTTGAATAATAAGCTTACACAGATTAGACTTATAGTAGGCGATTATTGAACTTGTTTATAACCAGTTTTATCAATCGTACATATTTGAAGCTTGAACCCGGAAGCTGCGTCTCTTTCTTTAGAGCTTGATATTGCTGTTTCTATTAATTTTATTCCTGCTGCTTTAGTTAAATTTTTGGTCCAATCTGCCTCAAGGACACCTAGTGAAAATGGAGATCCTGAACCGAATGAAATAAATCTTTCTTCTTCGTATAGAGTTCCTAATAGATCAACACCATAAAGAATTCCTTTGTTAGTTTCTTGTGAGAAACCGCCTATGATCATCATACACACGAAGTAGGATCTTCCGCCAAACAAAATATTCCTTGTCATGCTTGCAATATATTGTGGATATGGTACTTTATCATCCTCTACTTGTTTTAATCTTGATAGAGCTTGTAATTGATTAACAACATATTGACAATCTGCAACTCCACCACTAATTGTAGCTGCCGTATAGTCATTTATTTTAAATAATTTTTGAGCTTCTTTGGTGGCTACAGTGTATCCTGCAGTAGCTTGAGATTCAGTACCGATCACAACACCATCCTTAACCATTATCCCTACTGTGGTTGTACTCGATTTAATTATGTTTTTTATAGAATCTTCATCTAAGTATGGATATTTCGATTTGTTTTCCATCATATTTAATCAATCAACAAATGTTTTAGAATTAGTATACGATTTTTAATAATGATAATAAATACATTAATTTTACTTATTTTTATTTTTCTATTTAAAATTATAAACTGCTAAACGCAAAAATTTTAAAGATATAGATAATTATCGATTATATCATAAATGATTCGAAGAGTGTCCTTTAATCATGGCAAGAAGTCAAGCAAGAAGCAAACGAAAGTATACTGGAAAAAAATATAAACATTTCCATAAAAAAAGAAAAAGAGAATTAGAACGACCTCCCATCAACACGAAAATTGGAGTAGAAAAGAAAAAGAAACAGCGTACTATTGGAGGAAATTATAAACTTAAGTTATTCTCATCGAATTTTATTAATCTTACCGATCCCGCAACTAAAAAAACTAAAAAAGTTAAGATTTTGAAATTCGAAAGCAATACTGCTTCTAAAGATTTAAATCGGCGCAAGATTCTTACGAAGGGTGCTATAGTTGAAACGGAATTAGGTAAAGCAAAAATATCTAGTCGTCCAGGTCAACACGGAATTTTAAATGGTATCTTAATTAGCGAATAATATTTTTTTATTAAGAAATACCAATTTCTAATTTTTATTAAAAACTTATTCTTGTATTTTGACATTCTTTATGTTTGCTTTCTTACCGTCTATAATTTCAGTATTCTTACTTTGACAGTGTTTACATTGAAACAATTGTAAACCGGTTAAGTGTGATTCTTCGCTTAAGGTGACAGATGAGTTTTTTCCGCATTCTCGACATTTTATTTTACCAGGCAGTATTTCGATTACCAATTCTGCGCCCTCTGCAATAGAACCAGTTGTCGCCATTTCAAACGAACGCTTGAGAAGTTCTGGCACAATTAATGTTAATTCACCTATTTCAAGGTGAACTTCTGTTATCTTTTTAGCGTTATGTTTTATGGCTGTAGCTTCTGCAATTTTAAAGATATTGTAGGCAAACGAGAATTCATGCATAATAGCAAATTTATTTTTTTAGTTGATTTTTTTTCATTTCTTTAGCAAGCTCTATTAAGACTTTTGACTTCTTCTTACCTTTCGTATCTATTGATACCCTACCAGGATCGTCCCACCAAGTTCTAGGATATTGATAACCTTTTTCGAAATGGGCTTCATAGTCTAAGCGTTTTGCTGCTCTTAAAATATCGTTTGTAGTTATTTTTTCTATTGCAAACTTCTTCGATATGCGCCTTCCCTTTGATCTACTCCTTTTTGCATCGAAATATTGAGGCCAAAAAATGGTAAAAGGTTTTCTGGAGCGCATAATTTAACACAAGAATGATTTAATTTAATAAAATTATAAGAATAAAAAACCTCTAAAGAATTTAAAAATTATTGCTTTTAAAAAAAGGGATAATTAAACATAAATATAATTTGTGATGTTAAATAATACTAAGTTATTACGGACCTATTCATCAGAATAGATGTATGAATTTTATAACGAAAGAGGATACCAAAATGAATTTAAGAGAATTAGTCAATAATCAAGCAAAAAAATATGAAGATAAAACGTTTATGTATTGGGAAGATATAACCATTTCTTACTCCCAAATAGATGAATTTACTAATAAAGTAGCAAATTTTCTTTACGATCTTGGAATCAGGAAAGGAGATAAAGTTAGCGTTTATCTACCAAACATGCCCGAGTTTGTTTATCTCTACTTAGGAATTCCTAAAATTGGAGCAGTTACAGGTCCTGTAAATGCATTGTTTAAGGCTCGAGAAGTTAAATTTGTAGTGGATCATTCAGAGGCAAGGATTATAGTTACAATCCCGAAATTAATGGCTGTAATTAATGAAATTAAGGACGAACTCCCAAACATAGAACACATAATTGTTATAGGAGAATCTGTTGAGGGAACTTTAAATTTTTGGGAATTAATGGAAAAATCATCTAAGAATGCTCCCCCAGTAGTAGTAATTGATGAAAAAAATGATCCTGCCGCTATTCTTTATACTTCAGGGACAACCGGTTTTCCTAAAGGTGTTTTACAAACCCATTACAACATAAGAAGAAATGCTGAAATGATAAAAGATTTCCTGAAAGCTGAAGAACACTACAGATTTATGTTAATTTTGCCATTATTTCATGTTAACGCACAAATAGTTACCGTAATGGCGCCTTTTACTATTGGAGCTAGTTGTATTTTAACTACAGGATTTTCTGCCCAAACGCACTGGGAAACAGTAGCGAAATACAAAGCTTCCACATTCAGCGCTGTTCCGACTATACTATCAATCCTTATTAAAATGCCCCATGAAAATTTGGATCTTTCTTCTTTAGAATTCGTAATTTGTGGAGCAGCACCATTACCCGTCGAAGTGTTCAGAGAATTCGAAGAAACATTTAAATGCAGGATTGTTGAGGGTTATGGTCTTACAGAAGGTACTTGTGCATCTTCAGTTAATCCAATTCCTACTGATACGGAAGATAGGCGTAAAATAGGAAGTATAGGTATACCATTACCAGGTAATGAAATGAAAATTGTGGACAGCGATGGTAATGATCTTCCCCCAAACTCAAAAGGCGAAATTCTTGTTAAAGGCGATAATGTGATGAAAGAATACTTCAAAAATCCAGAAGCTAACGCACAAACACTTAAAGGCGGCTGGTTGTATACCGGTGATATTGGTCATATAGACGAAGATGGTTTTTTCTACATAACAGATCGTAAAAAAGATATGATTATTCGAGGTGGAGAAAACAT
>JAHLWV010000447.1 GCA_019057735.1 Promethearchaeota archaeon
TTAAACTACGGTATTTTGAAGTATTTTTATCTGCATATGATTCTACTCATCAACAGTTTTTTTATGAAGCAGGATTTAAACCTACGGGTTACATTCCTGCATTCAAGTATAACAAAGATCTTAATTTGTATGAAGACCAAGTACTTTTTGTATATCATGAAGAAGAATTAAATAAAAATATTCATTTAATTCGAGAAACGGAAGAGTTTCTTAAAACTATAAAATACTTCAAGGAAATAAGGAAAAAATAACTTCTATCTATTTATTAAACTTTTATCAATTTATAGTAGAATTAGATTATAAGTGTAGGTGAATTAAAATTAATCAAGTTCATCCAAATTATTGTATTAGAATTGAAGAGAGAACCGAAGAGATTCTGAAATGGTTATATATTGGTACAGAGTTACCTGTTTGGCCAGAGTTCTATCAATATATCACAAGCGATCTTAAAACTTTCCATGCTAAATCTATTTTACTTACGGAAGATGGTAATATTACTGGAAATGTATTGGTATTTAATGAAAACGCTGAAATTCTCTACTTCGGATTTTTTGGTGTACTTAATCACGGTAAAAATAAAATTTGCTTTCTATTAAATAAATTAATTGAATATGGGAAACTTAACAAATTTTCTAAAATAATTGGACCAGTAAATATTCCCACCTTTATTTATGGTTGGGGTTTTATGGAGAAGGGTAGTGAAGCAAGTATATTTATCGGCAAACCAATAAATCCCCCTATATATCAAGAATTGTTGTTTCATAAAGGATTTACTCTAAAAACGAAAGAATTATCTTTAGAAGGTTCAGTAATTAAATTAAATTCGAAAATTCTAAAGGGTTTCACTCCTGAAAACTACGAAATGTTTAATCCTAAAAGTTGGGAAGAAGTCTTGAGCTTTAAACCAAATTTTTATAGACTACAATCAAATCTCTCTCGTGATTCTGTTATATCTCCTGGAACTGAACATCTTTACGAGAACTATGTAGAATTTGCAAAAACTTACGGAGATCTTTTTCTGATCACATTTCTCAAGTATAAAATCACAGGTGATATTATAGGTTGTTTTTTTAGCATTCCTAATCCTTTTAGAAAAAATAAAAGTGATATATATGATTCTTGTGCTGCTTTCATAATCTTATTAGAAAAAGAACATCAAGGAAAAGGTTTAGGTTGGCTATTGTCTCTTTATACCGCAAAAAAAGGTTGGGATAATAATATGCGTTATACTTCATCTCCAATAGAGAAAAATGTAAAGCGTAGTATTAGAATAACGAAAAAGTATGGTTTAGAACATAAGAGAACGCATCTAATTTTAGAATATTCTATATAAAATCCTTTTTTTTTAAAGGGTTTTACGGAAATTTGAAAAGAAATAAAATTATTTGTCATTCCTCTAATCAGATTAATCATTTTCGATTAAATATGATTTAGATTGTAAGCAAAATTAGACTAAAACTACTAATTTATATTCACATATTATTATATTTATTTAAATGATTTTACAACTACATTTAGTTATAAAGTGAAGAATTAAATAAGTGATTAGTGAATTATAGAGGTATAAAAGTGTTACTGCAATTACCGGAAATGCTAAGAATATTAATAATTTTTATCCCACAATTAATTGTGGCGGGTTTATTTTTATTCCTTGCAATTAAATTATTAAGACGTAACCAGCAGCGACCAACACTTACTTTATGCATGCTTTATATCCTTTCAGCTTCTGGACTGATTTTTAACGCTATGCATGTAGTTTTAGCGGCGTTTCAACCTGAAAACGAGATATTATTGCTAGTAGTTTACTTTTTAAGTTACTTTCCAATGCTTTTTTCACCTGTTTTTATACTTACATTTATAATCAGTATACTTAGGTTAGGAGATGTTTTTACCATTAAAAAGCAATTAATTATCACATTAATTTATGGTTTTTTAGTTTTTATCATTTTCTTTACTCCCGATGGAATTACATTTAGCGAACAGTGGCGACCAATCTTTAGTTGGGGTTTTTTAACTTTAGTATATCTTTCTCTAACGGTTTTTATTGTTTTGCCAACATTTTGGTACTCAAGGCGCTTAATAAAAACATTTAAAGATAAAATTTTGAAGAGGAAACTTATTATATTTATAAGTGGTATTACTGGAATGATAATTTCAATTTATGGGACGGTTCTTTATATAACCTGGCAAAACTCTTTATTTAGCTCTTTGTGGAGTATAATAACAACTTTTATTATAATTCCCTCTGCAATTTTTATTTATTATGGAATTGGGCGGGAGTTGTAAAAAAGAATTTAAATTAGATAATCTCTTTTTTCCGACTTTTTTTATAATGCTATTCAAAAAGAGTATTTAAATAGGAATTCTTTCATATTGAAATTGGATAAGAGCATATGTAATTAACATGTATAAAGTTGATCATATTAAATCATTAAGTGATGTTCCAGATAATATCTCTAACCTGTTAACGGAGTTAAAAGAATTTAAAGAAGATTTCAGCATAGAGGTTGAAAACTGTAAAGATATATGCAAAATTACATTACGTGAGTTAACCATTAATCACAACCTTAACGCTACAAGATGTATATTAATGGAAATTTCCGAAAATCCATGCTCGTATTCAATTCATTTGTACATTCAGCAATTACAGAATTCTAGTAAAGAAGAATTAAAAAAAATTTACGAGATAGAAGTAGAAGGGGAAAACGATTTTAGATTGATTAAACAAGATGTAAAAGATTTAATTGAAGGTAAAAAAGGGGCTACATTTTCTTCTAATTACCCATTATAAAATTTTTCCAACAAAAATACTAATTTCTTACCCT
>JAHLWV010000448.1 GCA_019057735.1 Promethearchaeota archaeon
CCCCTCTGATAAGCGATATCGCTTTACCGTTGAGGAGACCAAGCGTGTTAGATATCAGATTATTGATGAGTAGTAAGGAAAGGGGGCAAGAAAAATGCCAAATTTGTCATTCAGTAAAATCACCACTAACGGGAGCGGATTTCTTTAGTGAAGGAAGGTATTGCCCTTCGTGTGAGCGCCCAATGCATCTTTCTTGCACAGCAATGTGGGCTAAGAAAACAGAATACAAAGAAAATGTTTTCAGGTGCCCTTTCTGTTATTTCTTGTTAGAACTTCCGTTATCAGCATCAAAGCTGGTCGAGGATAAGCCAGACAACGAGCCTAAAATAAAATTGATCGATGAAAGCGGTATAAACACTACAAGAATGAAATTAATTCCAGAATCTCAAATCGACGATATCGATGTGTCTTGTACTTTTTGTCACAGCATTTTTTTAGGAGATTATAAAGCGTTTCAATGCGAAAAATGCGGAGCTTATTATCACGAACCTTGCTTAAATAAAATGAACGATGAAATTAAAGCTTGTAGAAATTGTGGAGCACAGATTAGCTTTTAAAAGAATAAAAGAAAAAAATTTAAATTGAGTTTATATCTAAGCTATTTAAAACATATTATGAGAATAAGAATCGTTTAGTTTGTTACTCTCAATCTCATAAATTTGAAATAAGAATGTAAATTACTTTAACAATCATTATTAGTTTAATTAATTATAACTATAACAATTTTAATCGATAACTAACTATAACCTAATTATATATTAAGAGGTAATACGAATTGTCCAATATTGAAAAAAATAAATGGGTAATTACTTCAGCCTGGCCTTATGTAAATGCCATGCCCCATTTGGGAAACATGATTGGAAGCGTATTATCGGCCGATATATTCGCAAGATTTTGTAGGCTAAACGGAGATGATGTTGTATTTGTTTCGGGTTCGGACTCACATGGAACTCCCGTTGCGGTTGCAGCTAAAAAACAAAATATGTCAGCTCAGGAATTAGCTTTGAAAAATCATGCCATATTTAAAGATTTATTTAAAAAATGGCAAATCTCATATGATAACTACACTATTACTCATAATCCTACACACATTGAGTTTGTAAGAAATTTCTATATGGATATTCAGAAAAACGGATACATTTTTGAAAAAGAAATAGAATCGCTTTATTGTGAGCACGATAAATTATTTCTTCCAGATAGATTTGTTGAAGGAATTTGTCCGCACTGTGAAGCTGAAAATGCCAGGGGAGATCAATGTGATAATTGCCAGAAATTACTAACTCCCTTAGAGTTAAAAAGAGCTCGCTGTGTGATATGCGATAATCCGCCCGTGCTCCGTAAAACAAAACATTGGTATTTAGATTTGCCTAAGTTACAAGATCAGTTGGATAGTTTTATAAAACAAAACCAACTAATTCCACAGAATGCTCGACAAATGTGTTTGAATAGTATCTCAGAAGGTATTCCACAAAGATCCATTACTAGAGATTTAGAGTGGGGGATTCCAGCCCCATTTAAAGGAGCTGAAGAAAAGACTATTTATGTTTGGTTTGAAGCCGTCTTGGGCTACATCTCCGCCGTTAAAGAATGGGCAGAAAAAATGATTAAAGATCCAAAAAAATTTGATTATTTTTGGAAAGATCCAGAAACTAAAACAGTCTTTTTTATTGGGAAAGACAATATAATATTTCATTTGATTATATTTCCGATTTTGTTATTATCCTATAATAAGGATAAAAACAATGGAGAGAAATTAATACTCCCTTACAATGTCTCTTCTACAGAATGGTTAATGTTTGAAAACGAGAAATTTTCTAAATCAAGAGGAGTTGGAATCTGGATCGATGAGGCATTAGAAGTAGCTCCGCTTGATTACTGGCGATTTACTTTAGTTTATAATCGTCCAGAAACTAGTGATACTTCGTTCCTATGGTCTGAGTTTGAAAACAACATTAAAACATTAAATGATAACATAGGAAATTTCATTCATAGAACTTTAACTTTTATTGATAAACAATTTAATGGAACTGTACCTCATAAAGTAGAATTCGATGAAGTTGACAAAAAATTTATCGATCGTATAAATAGTATTAGTTATGAAATTGGAGAAAGTATTAAAAACTTCAAGTTGAGAAAAGCTTTAAGAGACATTGTTAATTTTGGAAAAGAAGGTAACATATATCTGAACGATAAGGCCCCGTGGCACTTGATCAAGAAAGATAAAGAAGCTGCTGGGCATGTGTTCAATATATGCGTTCAAGCTGTATATGCGTTTGGTATTTTATTGAGTCCATTTATTCCGGGAACATCAGAAAAGATTTTGTCGTATATTAATGTTCCCACTTCAAACTTGAAATGGGATAGTATAAACGAAAACTCCGTAAAAGAAGGGCTAAAAATTAAAAAACCTAAGCCTCTTTTTCAAAAACTCGATGTTCAAGAAATTAAAGATAAACTTCAGAAATTTAAAGAACAAAAGTCAAAGGTAGGTGATAAAGAATTGGTTTCATATGACGATTTTAAAAAATTAGATATAAGAGTGGCACTTATAGAGAGTGTCGAAAAAGTTCCTAAAGCAGATAAATTATACAAATTGTCGATTGCCTTAGGAGATGAAAAAAGAACTTTGGTAGCTGGTTTAGCAGAACATTACAAAGTTGAGGAATTAAAAGGAAAAAAAATAGTAATACTAGCTAATTTAGAACCTAGAAAGCTGAAAGGTATTTTAAGCGAGGGAATGTTATTGGCAGCATCAGAAGGAGATAAAGTCTCTATTTTGATTTTGGATAAGGATTTACCCTCTGGATCTAAAATCTCTTAATT
>JAHLWV010000449.1 GCA_019057735.1 Promethearchaeota archaeon
CTTTAAACTCTTTTATTTTTTCAAAGACTTCTCCTACTGGGAGGTCAAAGAGTTTCTCCATACTCTTATTAAATCCTATGCTATGTCCAGGTTCAATTGCCTCGAGGCTATCGATTAAAGCTTTCTGATTTTTTACTTTTAGCTTCTTAAGCAATTTCTGCAACAAAGTACCTTTTCCAGTATCTTCCTTTTTCGCTTTGCTATAAGATGTGTGTTTATCTTTTGCTGGTTTTTTGTTCTGTAGAGCCTTAATCAGTTGTTTACGAGTAAGTTCCTCAACTTCTGAGCCTTCAGGTGCCCTAGCTACGAAATCAATTTTTGCTAATTGCATCAATTCATTCAAAATAATAGATCCTCCTCTATCGCCATCTAGAAAAGCTATTACAGGACTTTTGGTCTTTATTAATTTTACAACTGATTTTGGTACGTGTGTACCCTGAGTTGCTATGGTATTTTTAACTCCTATTCGTAAGAGGTTTAATACATCTGCTCGACCTTCAACGATTATTAATTCTTGGCTAGAATCAACATTGGGACCTGCGGGTAAGTTCTCCGGACCCCAAGATATTATTTCTCCAAGTTTAATACCTGCGTCGATTTTTTCTTCGATCTCGCTTGATTCTAAAGAATTTTGATCCCATTTTTTTAATAACTCTGCAGCACGCTCAATGATTTGTTTACGTTTAGATTCTCTAACATCTCGAATATCTATTAATTCGATTTCAGCCTCACAAGGGCCTACACGAGAAACAGTTTCTATAGTCGCCGCTAACAGAGCAGTCTCTTTACGAGTTAGGCTAGAAGGGATTTTAATGATTCCTTCGGATATCCCATCCTTAGATTCGTTATCAACCTCAATCCTCCCGATTCGTCCAGATTTTTGAAGATCACGTAAATCCAAGTCTAAGAGCAGCCCCTCAGTTTGTCCAAAGACTGCTCCCACTATGTCTGATTGGGCAACGACACCTTTAATTTTGAACTTGGCTTCTATAACATATTTAGTAGTAAAATCTACTGTATTAGATGTAATTTTCATCACTCCTTTTTTCTATTTAATATTTGATTTTATCAAAGAATCAAAATTAATTATAAACTTATAAAAAGAAGTAAAATCCAACTAATGGATAAGACCTACGATTATATTGATTATTTCTAACCAAGATCTTGAATACTCTATCTTTTGGAATTGTTTTGATTACTCTTATTAAGCGTGAGTTAGGGATACTTCCTGTATATCGTTATAAGTTTGAATAATAATTTTAATTTAATTCTTTGATTGAATTTTTTTTTTGATTGATTTATTTGATTATTTTGTTTAATTGATAGTGTATTTTGAAAATTTTAGTTATTCGTTTAAAATTTTAATGTAGTAATATGAATTGTAAATTTAATTTGTAATAAATAATCAACATTTTATTGATGATTATTCTATAAGAATAATTCATTAGATTTATCTTTTGTCAATTTAAGATTAAAATAAGAATTGACATTCATAGTTATATTATCTCCATAAAATGTGATTTTTTATTTATTGGTTATAACTTTAATTATATGAGTCTTTACTGGAACGGAAAACTAGTAAGGGAACTTTTTGCAAAGAATGGAAAAAAAAGAGTGAAATACCGAATCAAAACTAATATTGGTAGATTTTATTTTTATTTCGAGGAAAACAAGAATTCTGACCAACCTTCTATTTCTGGGAGGTTAGTTTTTTTTCCAAAAAATAATCAGTAATTTGATGTCGAATTATAAAAATTTTTGAATATTGGATTAAATAAATATCATTATTTATGATATTTAATTTCTAATTTTGAAGAACAACTAATCTTGTTATTGGCAATGATAGAGAAAATATTAGTTTTAGGTGGGAAAGGAGGAGTCGGGAAAAGCAGTATAAGTGCTGCGACTGCAGTAATATTATCGGATTTATTACCAGATAAGAAAATCCTTCTCATTTCTTTTGATATGGCACATAATTTATCAGATCTCCTATCAAAAGATATAGGAAATGTAATTACACCATTAACGAGTAATCTTTGGGCGATTGAGCCCGATGCAAATGTATACGCTGAAATTTATACTAAAGATTTGGTTAATAAGATGAAAACTCTTATGAAGCAGATGCCTTTAGTTGGTAGAATCCCACAAATCGAAGAATTTATTGACACTACTTTTACTTCAGATTCTATACCCTTGGCTTTAAAAAATGCCATGTTTTTTCAAAAAATCCTGGACGCAGAGGACCTTACTTCTCAAGATTTGCAATTTGATATCATTATAGCTGATTTTCCTCCGACTGCTAATATGATCACTCTTTTTGAAATCCCAGAGGATCAGGTTAAAGTTGTCTTAAAATATTCATTAAATTTCTTTAACTCTATTAAAGGTGCAATGCAGAATTTTTCGAAGATGTTTAGACAACTTTTAAGACCTTTTGATGATGATTACGAAAAAAGAAAAGAACTGGGAAAAGATATTTTTAATATGATGGTTGCTTTGGAAAAACGTGGCGAGAGAATCTCAGAATTGATCCATACCGTAGGGTCATTAAGGTTAGTTTCAATTGCTGAGAAACCAAGTTTTGAAGAAGTCAAACGAGCTAGAGATTTGACAAATAAATATATTAACTTGGATGCCATTCATATCAACATGATAATTCCCAAGAAACATGCAAAGAAGTGCGACTTTTGCGGTCAAATTTCCACAATTCAGCAACGATATTTAGTTGAGATTAAAAACGAGTTTAAAAATGAAAAAATATGGGAGTCTAATAGACTTAAGGAAGAACCTATTGGATTGGATGGATTAAGAAAATTAGCAA
>JAHLWV010000450.1 GCA_019057735.1 Promethearchaeota archaeon
AAGATACCCCAAGTAAAGATAGCAGTTCTTTCTCATAACCCTTTGCAGACTTCCCAAACCTATAAGGTAAAAGCCATAAATCGACTACACTTAATTGATATTATGTGTTGTTTACGAGACACTAATCTTTTTATTAGCGGGGGTGGAGGATTACTTCAAGATTCAACCGGAAAAGGCTGGAGCATATTGTATTACCTGGGATTGATATTGGCAGCAAAAATAGTCAAAATGCCGGTTATGATTTATGCCCAGGGTATTGGTCCGGTAAATAAGCAGATTAATAAAAAGTTAATAAAGTGGATTTTAAATAAGGTTGATTTAATTACCGTAAGAGATAACTCCTCTAAAGAATTATTAGAAAATTTAGGAGTGGTGAAACCATCAATATATGTGAATTCTGATCCCGTCTTTTTATTGAAGAAAAAAAATATTAATCATATTATAGATAATTATCCTTATATTAAGGAATTGATTAATTCAGATGATCGTCCCTTAATTGGGGTTTCAGTCAGAGAATATAGAAGCAACGGACCAGATTTAAAAAGAATATTTGCCCAAGCAGCTGATTATTTAATTGAAAATTACCAGGCAAGAATTATTTTTCTTCCCTTTAAATTTGATGAAGATGTGCATATTAGCGAAGAAATATTATCTTTAATGAAGAATCAGGCTGAGGTATTAAAAATAAAGCTTGAGCCTGAAGAATTACTTTCTCTCCTATCCCGATTATCTTTGGTGATTGGTGTGAGGCTTCATTCAATTATATTTTCCAGTATGGCTAACATTCCTTTTATCGCTTTTAACTATGACCCTAAAGTGAAATATTTTGTAGAATATTTGGGCTTACCCGAATTGTTGTTAGAAATAAACAAGGATATCCCTTTAAAAAATTTTCAAAAAAAGATAGAATATGTTAGAGAAAATAATGATAAAATAAAAGATATTTTACTTGAAAAAGTAAATAATTCGGAAGAAAAAGCTCTTGCTAATAATGAATTGGTTTTTAAGTTTTTAAACCTATAACTATTGAGGTTATTATTTAACATGATCAGAATGTTTCACGTATATAAAAATTATCCCAATAAAATTCAGGCTTTACGGGATATCAATATCCATATAAAAAAGGGTGAATTTGTTTTTTTAGTGGGTCCTACCGGGGCAGGGAAGAGTACTTTTGTAAAATTGATTTACCGAGGGATTGTTCCTACCAAGGGACAGGTAATTGTCGATGGGATAAATATAGCTCGACTTAAACCCGGTTACATACCTTATTTAAGACGGAATATAGGTATTGTCTTTCAAGATTTTAAATTACTGTATAATAGAACGGTATATGAAAATATTTCCTTTGGTTTAAAAGCAATTGGAGCAACTAATTTTGAGATAAGACAGCAAGTTAAGAAGGTTCTTAATTTAGTAGGACTGGAACATAAAAAGAAAATAAAACCGCATTTATTATCCGGAGGAGAACAGCAGAAATTATGTATTGCCCGGGCTATTGCTAATGAACCATTAATATTACTTACCGATGAACCAACTGGTAATTTAGATCCTTACACTTCCTGGGAGATTATGAAACTTCTATTTCATATAAATATACGGGGAACTACTATTATAATGGCTTCTCATGACAAACTTATGATAGATAAAGCTAAAAAGCGAATAGTAAGATTGGAGCGAGGACGAATAATAGAAGATACGCAAAGAGGGATATATTAAGATGATTTTTGAGAATGTGGGATTTTATTTTAGAGAAGCTTTACTCAGTTTTAGAAGAAGTACTTTAATGAGTATGGCAGCAATATTAAGTACCACTACCATTCTAATTATTGTTGGCGTCTTTCTATTGATATCTGTAAATTCTAATCTTTTTCTAAAAAATATAGAATCCCAATTAGAGATTATAGTTTATTTAGAAGATAATATTTCTAAGGCCGAGCTAAACAATTTAAAAAACAACTTTACTTCAATAGATGGGATAAAAGAAGTAAAGTTTGTATCTAAAGAGGAGGCTTATCAGCGTTTATTAAAGAGTTTGGGAGAGCAGAAAGATATACTCAGCGCTATTGAAACAAACCCGCTTCCAGCTTCTTTCGAGATACGGGCAAAAGATCCTAAGGTGATTAGGCAAATTGCAAATCAAATTGCTAAATTAAAAAAAGTAGAAGAAGTCGAGTATGGCCAAGGGACAGTAGAGAAATTATTAAATTTTACTTATATATTTAGAAGAGCAGGAATATTAATATTAGCACTCTTGGTTTTTGCCTCAATTTTGATTATATCGAATATAATAAAGATTACTGTATATGCCAGAAGAAATGAAATTGAGATAATGAGCTTAACAGGAGCTACTTCCTGGTTTATAAAATGGCCTTTTATAATTGAGGGCTTTTTGCAAGGTTTTATAGCAGCAATTCTATCCATAATGATTTTATATAATTTTTACTTTTTTGCGATAAATAAAGTGCATCAATCCATTCCTTTTTTACCATTAGTGGTGGACAATATGGATTTGTTACCCATAGGTATAGCAATTGTGTTGTTAGGTAGTTTTGTAGGAATTTTAGGAAGTATGTTTTCAGTAGGAAAATATTTAGATGTATAAAAAGAGATTAGTTTTAAGAAACAAGAAAATATTTTCTTGTTTAATATTGACTTTAACCTTCATCTTATTTGTTGTTCTTTTTAGCTATAGTGATAGCGGTGGGGACCATGGTCAAAAGATAAAAGAGGAAAATCAGAGATTAAAAAAGATAGAGCAACGGATTAAAAGCGTTAAAGATGAAATTAATAATTTACAGAAGAAAGAAAGTGGTTAT
>JAHLWV010000451.1 GCA_019057735.1 Promethearchaeota archaeon
TGGTTTCATTTTTTGTTCACTAAAACTTTCTTTCTTAGATCTAGAAATATATTGACCTTGAAAAATATTTCTCTAAACCCCTCCCATTGGTTTCCCATTTAACCCTATCTAATTAAAATTAGAAATAAGCACTAAGATTTAATAAAGTTTAAATTATCTTGAGATGAAATAATAATAAAACAAATTACTGAATGATTATAAATGGCATTTACAGATTTAAGTTATCTTGACTTACTACGTGGAAGCCTAAGCTTGACATTTATTATAATCTCACTATACTAAAATTCATTTTTTTTCATTGAACTAGATTGTTTTGCTACTTTATGGAAGCAAATTTGTCTTTTTTTTGTGAGCTTTTATCGAAAAAATCATCGGGACCGAATGTTTTAAAGCTTGAAATTCCCAATATTTATCTTCTCTTTGTTTCATATCGGGATGAATCTGAAAAAAACTAAATGGAAATTCGTGGAGAAATTCTAACTCAAAATTAACTTTCAATAATGAATTAATAACATCTCCCATTGGATGAAACCAATCGTAGGTTTCAAAATTTTGTAATTTAATATTGGGATCGACATATGCTCCATCATCTTCGTCAAATCGATAAGGTTTTCCGTCGTTAAAGTAATCGTAGCCAACTTGAAAAGCACCATCGTACTTTTCATCGATTAAATTACCAAAAGGATGATTCTCAGTAATATAAAAAGTACCACCGGGTTTCAGACAATAATCGATTATTTCAGCCCATTTATATAAATCCGGCAACCAGCCAATAACACCATTAGATGTGAAAACGATATCAAATTTTTCGTGTAATATGTCTGGTATATCGTAAATATTTGCCTTAATAAACTTAGCAGGGATATTCAATTCTTCGCTTAATTCACGAGCAAGCTTAATGGCTTTATCTGAGAAATCAACGCCGGTGACCTTCGCCCCGAGTCGCGCAAAAGAAAGGGTGTCCATTCCAAAATGACATTGTAAGTGTAAGAGCGTTTTACCATCCACATTTCCTATTTCTTCTCTTTCGATTGGAAAAAGAGATGATTTACCCGATTTGAACCCATCTAAGTCGTAAAATTTGGATTTAGCATTAATCTCAACTAATTCGTTCCATCTTCTTAAATTTGTTTTAAAATATTTTTCATTATCTTTCATCTAACAGCACCAATTTATATTGTAACAATTAACATAGAATTAATTAATAACTACAATATCGATATATTTAAAATCCAATAATCTGTAATTCGGTCTTTAAATTGGCAACTCCAATCAATACGCTATTTTTCAAGTTAAGATTTTTAAAATTAAAAGAGCTATTTTTGGCAACGATACAATTTTCCAATTTAAAGTTCTCTCCTAATTTTACGTTATCAAAAATGATCGTGTTTGATATTTCAACGTAATTTGGGATTTCTGAATTGGCACCGACATACACATTTGGCCCTAAAAGAACATCGTCTCCAATTTTAACTTTGTCTTCTAAATAAACGGGCTCAATAAAAGTTGGATAATCCCCAATATAGTTGTCAACCCGATTCTCTAATTTAACAAAGAACGCTTCCATTAATTCTTGAATGTTTGAAATCTTGATTTCAGTAGGATTTACAATAATTTCTTCAATCTTAGTTAATTCTTCCTTCATATTCACTCATCTAAGGCTTTACTTTTAATATTTTTCACTTTTAACCTTTAAAATCCCATTAATTCCATTAGTTTACTAATATTCTCCCCAGTTTTCGCACTTGTTGTAATGACTTCTATTTCAGGGTTAATTTTTTTAGCGTCAGCGATCATTTTCTCAACATTAGTTCCTAAGCGTTCTTTTAGATCGATCTTATTAATTACCGCGATATCTGACATTTTAAATAGCATAGGATGCTTTTCAACCACCCATTCGCCCTCTGTGATGGATACTACGATAATCCTTTTATCAGTTCCTAAGACAAACTCCGATGGGCAAATTAAATTTCCTACATTTTCGATAAAAATAACATCGTAATTCTGCAAATCCTTGTTTTTAATTATTTGGTGTATGTGATACGCGTTTAATGCGCATTCTCGGCCCGTGTTGATCTGTATAGTTTCGGCGTTATACTTTTCTATGCGATCGGCATCGACTCGAGTGGTAATATCACCACAAATGACCAACATTCGAAATTTTGCCGCTATCTTTTCTGCTATCTTTTCTAACAGAGCTGTCTTTCCCGCCCCTATAGCTCCTACAATATCGAAAGACTTGATGTTATTGTCTAAAAAATTACGATGAATTCTACTAGCTAATAAATCGTTATCTTTTTCAACCGCTTTTTTAGTTTCAATAACTAACTCTCTTATATCATCTCGAGCTAAATTGGTACTTTCGACTTCTTTAATTCTTGAGATTTCCTTTTCTTCCTTATTTGACATGGAGAACATGTTTTTGTTTTTGTAATATTAATATTCGAAATAATTTCAATTTTTCTATAATTCCTTTCAAAAAAAGTATTTCCAAATAACGAACTTCTTTTACTTTGAATATTTTAACGTAATATAATTAGCTATTAGAACAAAAAAACCTCCTAGAATGGTGAAAATAGAGAGATTCTTTAAGAAAATTGCTGTATTAATAGTTGCCATAACAGGTTCAAAATACGATAAAATTATAATGTTACCCCCTCTATCTTTTTTCACTCCAACATTATACAAAGTAAACGCTAAAGCAGTAGGGATAAGCCCTAGCATTAAAGCAAATATTAAATCTAAAATTGTGATTCGAAATAAATCTGTAATACCTAATGGTAGAAATGGAAAAATTAAGAATAAAGTTGACCATAAAG
>JAHLWV010000452.1 GCA_019057735.1 Promethearchaeota archaeon
AAATATAGCAGCTACATATAATATTACGGGAGATAGACTAATTAATAAAAAGACTATACCAAAGATAAGTCCGATTATAGAAGTTCCTCTTACAATATCTGCCTCGATCCCGGCTCCCGCAGTGATTACCGAAACTAATAAGATTGGTGTCGCCAATGAAATAGTGAGACTGCTAAAATTAAGATATACTACTATAACTCCAATCAAAGCAAACATCAAAGATACAATGCCATACATGGGCAAAGTTCTCTTTTCATTCTTAGTATCTATCGCTACGGGATTGGTAGTTGTTTCAAATACAATCGTATCAACTACACTCCAATTTTTTTCCTTCTGGATACAATATTCTATCATAATTATAATAGACATGTCGTACTATTATTAGTTTTTAGTCTAAAACTTAGGTTGGACTCTTAACATTATTTTAGACTATACACATTAGTAGCGTTTTACCTTGTTGTAGTATACTTCTAGCCATTTAATATAGAAAATATAGAAATTAATTTGGAATAGTTTTAGGCAAAAGATTTAACATTTGTTCTGCATTTTTTTTAGAAAAGTACTTTCTTAACATCAAAGTTCGGGATAGACATGAAAGAAATAACATCTGATATATATTACAATAAGGTTTATGGCTCTTGGTTAGGTAGAGTTGCTGGAGATTTCGTTGGAGCGCCGTTAGAATTAAGGCCTATTAAAACTATTAAACGGCGATATGGTGAAATTAGTTATTATCCAAAAAAAATCAATTTAAACTACGTTAATGACGACGAAATGTACGAAATCATCGCTCTTGTATCGTTAGAGAAATACGGATTAGATTTGACCGCAACGGATATTGCGTTAGAATGGGTAAATCTCCTGAAATACGACAGAGCAGTTTTTACTGCTGAAAAAGTGGCTTTAAATAACATTAGAGAAGGTATTTACCCCCCGAAATCAGGGACGTATAATAACCCATATTTTGATTTTATCGGCGCTCAAATGAGAGCAGATATTTGGGGTCAAATTGCCCCCGGATGCCCAGAAATCGCCAGGCATTATTGTATGAAGGATGGCTCAATCTCCCATGCGTGGATTGGTATAGAAGGTGAAGTTTTTGTTGCTCTCCTAGTTTCTAACGCTTTTTTTGAAAATAATATAAGAGAAAGTTTAGAACAAGCTCTTACATTTCTACCTAACGAAAGCGTTAGTTTATACACTCAAACCGTAAAAAAAGCCATAAATCTGTATGAACAGAACCCAGATGACTTTAGAAAAGCGAGAGAGATTTTAATAAACGAGTATTGGAGGAAGATAAAAGAAGATTTAATCAATAGAGAACCTACTTCCGAATCGAAGAGAGCATTAATATTGAAAGGGATAGAGTCAAAAGTGCACGTCCTTCCTAACATAGGAATTATCGTCCTATCACTTTTGTATGGTGCTCAAGACAAACAAGATCCTTTTGGGAGATCTATCTGCGTTGCTGCTATGATGGGATACGATACTGATTGTAATTGTGGAAATATCGGCGCAATTCTTGGTGCTCAGATAGGTGAGAATAAAATTCCTTCGAAGTGGAAAGATCCTCTACAAGATACGTTTTCTACTTATGTAAAAGGATACGAAAAATGGAAAATTTCAGAATTAGCGCGTAGAATAGCTAATGTGGGAGAAAATCTCGTCGAGGAAAGAGGTAAAAATAGAGTAAAAATACTTAAATAAAAGAAGCGGGAATGAATTATAGAGAGATTTTACTCATTAAAACCAATTATTCTTCTTCTCCTAAGAACTCATGAACGAAGTCGAGAGCTCTTTTATTATCTTCCAATGATAGTAGATTCATTGCCTCTTCGTAGGAACACCATTTCCAATCGTTATGTTCAATAGGGTCTATTTTAGGTGGTCTTGATTCCTCTATTTTGGCAATAAAAAGATATTCAGGGATTTCTTTAGTTCCTTTAGGATAGATGTCTTTCCATCTATCTTCCATTGGAATTATATAAGAGATGTCTGTTTTTATTAAATTCAATGGACTGTAGCCAGTCTCCTCGTACAATTCTCTTTTTGCGGCCTCAGAAAGAGTTTCGCTATTTTCAGGAGCTCCTGTTACTCCCTGCCAGAACCCCCCTCGATTATTAACCCTTTTGAGCATTAAATACTCCCAATCATATCTGGTTTTCCTAACCGAATAAATTAATACTTGTATAGGAATTCTCACTTTTTAACGCTAACCTTGTTTATTTTAATTTTTTTTAGATTCACCAGCGTTATTCCTAAGATAACTAATAATAGAGCAAATGGATAAACAATTACATCAAATTCTTCTTGCAAAAATAGTGCAGAGAAAAGCACCCCAAATAATGGAACCAAAGCCTGAAATATAGCTGCTCTACTAGCATTCAAACGTTTAACTCCCTCTAAGTAAAATGTGTATGCTCCGATTGTGGATACAAATGCGAGATACGAGATGCCTATCCAGACCCTAGAAGGGATGGTTAAATAACTTGCTGGAATTAAGAACTCTGGACTAATAATTAATGCTATCGGAGTGGTTATCAAAAATCCAAACAAAGAAACCCAAGTCATGATCCAGATAGAGCTTGGTTGATATGATTCAGGGTTCTCGCGAGTTTTATTCAAAAAAAACCGTGAAATAACTGTATAAGTGGCGTATGCAAATGCCGCCAGTAGTATCATAACATCCCCAAGAATTCGATTTTCCACATTTACATTCGGAGAAAACCCTACAACAATGATTACCGCTGTGAATGCTAATAGTGAGCCAACCATCTTTCTCCACGCAAATCGCTCAGTTTTTAAAAAAGCACTTGAA
>JAHLWV010000080.1 GCA_019057735.1 Promethearchaeota archaeon
GATTTAATTATTGGAAACCCCCCTTATGGAAACATTCTAGATAAGAATCAGAAAGTACGATTAAAATCTGAAAATATTTTTTATAACGATGTTTATTGTGCTTTTTTATTAAAATCTCTGAATTGGTCAAAAGGTATTATTGGATATCTTGTACCTAAAAGTTTCCTACTTAGGCAAAGCTATGTTAAATTTAGGCAGGATTTGTTTTCTACAGCTAATTTACTTAAAATATACGATGTTGGTCCAAATTTATTTGCTAAAGCTACAAACGAAGTACAAATCCTATTCTATGAAAACAAAAGTGTTATGAGTAAAGATATAGAAGTATTTCAGTATCCCAATACCGAAATTATTAAATATCCTGACCAAAAGGTTGATGTTTTAAGAGTTTGTTTTAACAAAACTTGCCCTTTAAGTGCTCATACTAAAAAAATTTACGCTTATATACCTGATTTGAATTGTCCATACTGTAATTCTAAAACTATGGCTTTAAATCGTATTAGAATTAAACCAGATAGAAAAATATTGAACCTTATCAATAAAATTGAAAAATCAGGAGATGTAAATTATCTTAATATCGAGCGAATCCCAGACATGATTCGAGGAGAAGAAGCTAAAGGGTTAAAACAAGTCAGAGCTCTCATTGAGGAAAATACAACCAATAGTTGCTATTTCATAAAGGCAAAAGAAGATTTTAATTATTACCATTTCACTAAAGACAAGTCGTTTAACATTGAAAAAGCAGATCCAAGAATTTTAAAGGGCACTAATTTCGAATTTTATACCAATCCAAAGTTATTAATTAAGCACAATAGTATTTTTCCTCAATCAGTTTTTAGTAAAGAAAAAACTTGTTTTACCTCTTCAATCTATTCAATAATCAGCGATGATCATGTAGAGTTAAAGTACATCAACGCAATTTTAAATTCTTCTCTGATGCAATATTATTGCCTCTACAATCAAAATCAACAAAACACGACGATAAATCTAAATCAATACATGATCCGGCACTTACCCGTTAAGAACGCTTCCCAAGATCAAAAAAAGACTTTAAGCGAAAAGGTTCAATATGTAATTAATGCTCTTCTAAAATCTAATGGAAAACTAAACGGAAAAATAATTCAAGAATTAAAACAGATGGAAGATATAATTTTTGAGCTATATGAAATTGACGGGAATGAACGAGAAATGATAGTTTCAGAAATCAAAAATCGAATCGATTTCTTTAAGAAGGTTTATCAATAATTTATTTATCGCTTTGCCTATTCTTCTAATTTGAGATTGAAATCGCACACTGAATCCCCTAAACCAATGAATTTCTCTCTTTTTATTGCGATATTAGGATTGAACTCCTTAATAACGGGTTCTAAATATGGAATGCACATTTCTTTACATATTGATTCAATTCTGTTGTGTCTATCCGGATTTCTCTCCATAGCTTCTATATAAGGGCATTTAACGATATTAATAGTGGCATTTTTATCTCCACTTTGAATAATTTCATGGATATTCCCCTCACAATTCCATACAAAAGAAATAATTTCAATTAAATCATTTAGCGTGGTTCCCTTGATATCCAAATACTTTATCACTCTGCGAAATACTATCCTATATAACCTTTGCCACACTATTATATCAAGCTTTAAAGTTGCGTCCCATCCTAATTCATTCTCTGTTTCTATTACCCACAATCCGTCGAGTGTTCTAAAATTCTTTTCAAAGTAAAATAACTTATCAGCATTATTAGGTTTTATTATTTCTTTAAAAGATGCATCCTTTTCTGCTTCTTCTATAAATTTATTGTCAAAGGTAAATGTAAAATCACAGTAATCATCGCCTAAGCCTATGTATCTGGTCCTTTCTAAATCTATATTCTCATTGAAATCTTTAGTGATTGCTTTATAGAAAGGAATACACATGTTTTTACATATTAAAGATTGTTTTTCCCTTCGTTCTGGATTACGGTTCATGGCAGATTTGTAAGGACATTGATTTACTAAAATTTTGACTTTTCCCTCATCATGTTGTATTATGTTATACTTCCAACCTTCTATAGACCATCGGAAGGTAAGAATCTTGATTAAATTAATAAGATCGTTCTTTTCTAATTTTAAATATTTTTTCAACCTTCGGATAATTACCTTAAGTAATTTTTTCCATACAATTACATCAATCTTTAAAGCAACTTCCCAATTGGTCATTTCTTCGGTCTCAATCATCCAAAGCCCGTCTAAAGTAATAAAACTTCTTTCAAAAAAGAAAAGCTTATCGTCTTGGTTTACTTCTCTCATCAAAAAATCACAAAATATCTGTTATATCTTTAAATATTGAAATGTATCAATATTATTAATAATTTCAAGAAAATTATAAATAATTGCAAAATCTTTCAAAACTTTTTCTTTCGTCTAATATTGATGTTCTAACTAATATCATAACGCTCTATCTATAAATTTTAATTAATTATAAGAATTTTGAAAGATTTTGATATAAAAACTTATAAATATTGACTATTAATTCATTAATTTAGAGTTACCTAAATTAGTGATTACTGCATTGGAAGATTTTCTATTTGCATTCTTATTAAGCTTAATTGCTGGGTTATCAACCACAATTGGAAGTGTCATCGCCTTCATGGTGAAAAAACCCAGTCCCAAATTTATTTCCTTTGTTATGGGATTTTCTGCTGGTGTTATGATTTTCATTTCCTTTGTAGAATTGCTTCTAAGTAGTATAGCATCAATTGGTTATCTACCGGGAATCCTGTTTTTTTTTGTAGGAATGTCTATTATGTTTTTAATAGACGTTGTTGTGTCCCATAAATATGAGTTTGAAAACTCAATCGAAGTGTTGATTAATGAAAATGGGAGTTACAAACCACATCTTCATTATGGTCATAGACATCGTCAACATTTCCGTGGAGAAAAGAAGAACTTGAAAATCGATAAAACATCATTATTTATAATATTGGGCGTATTTATTCATAATTTTCCAGAGGGTATGGCTACTTTTATAGGAACTTTAGCCGAAATAAACCTTGGACTTGTATTAACTCTCGCTATCACGCTACATAATATTCCCGAAGGTATAGCAGTATCTATGCCAATTTACGCGTATACTGGTAGTAAGAAGAAAGCGTTTAAGTGGTCATTCATCTCTGGGATAAGCGAGCCAATCGGAGCAATAATAACATGGGTGTTTCTTTTTCCTTTTATTACGCCTACTCTTTTAAGTGCTTTATTAGGTGTTGTAGGGGGAGTTATGGTTTATATTTCATTAGACGAGCTTTTACCTGCTTCTAGATCACTTGGTAAAGAACATCATTCAATTTTAGGTATTATGTCTGGAATGATAATAATAGCTCTCAGTTTAGCTTTATTTTAATTCAAACCTATTAAAAAGAAAAAAATTGTTAAATGGTAATTTAACTAAAGCTAATTATTTTAATCTAGGGGGCGGAACATATACTTTCCGCATACCTTCAAGCAAAGTTATAGCATTTTCAGGACAAAAATGAGCACAAACCCCACAACCAAGGCAATAGTCCGCATTAACTTCGGCAATATTGCTATCATTTAATTCTATTGCGTCTACGGGACATTTTTCGACGCAAGTTCCGCATCCGCTACATAAATCCGGATCTATTTGCGATAGAAAATTCGTTGAATTAATTAAAGCGACGATTCCCATTCTCCACCATTCTAAAGTGCCACAACAATCTTTACAGCAATTACATATGCTTGTTTCTACTTTTGAAATATCAGAATGAGGATGAAAAGCTTTGTGAACTAGTCCATCATCTTCAGACAACTTCATTATCTTTAAGGCTTCTTCTTTTGATATTGAACGGCCAAATCCTTGTTCCGCTATATATCTAGCAGATTTGCCGAAAGTAAAACAATTTTCTCTCAGATCAGTGTGTTTACATGGCTTGCCCAATATATCTCTGTGATGGCGACAAAAACAATGTCCCACAGAGATGTCATCGAATTTTTCTATTAACTCTTCAACTTTCTGAGTTGGTAGTATAACTTCTTCGGGAACTTCTACTTCCTCGTTTATAGATAGATTTATCTCGTCTCCTTGAATTGTTTTAGCTAAAATTGGCATAGTCCTATCTATTGGAAGCATTTTTTCAAAAATAGGTAAGACTTGATCGTAATTACCTTGGATAAAATCCCTAGTTTCTTCGAAGTAATCTAAAAACATTTTTGCGAGTTTCTTATTAATCTCATTGTGTTCTATCTTTTTCATGTAAAGATATTCAAATGCACCGACCATTAGCAAAGGTAGTAACCTATAAACCATTAAACCTTTTGAACTTGGTTGATTAAATATAAATCCTTTCTTTGCTAATTCTTTAACAAATGACAAGATTTGAGTTTCTGGTAATTTGCTACTCTTCTTTAGCTGTTCCATTGTTTGTGAAGTTTTCCTCTTGAACGCATTGATAAAATCCAATTCGTCCTCAGTTAGTAGCAATTTTAATATCTCTATTAAAGTTTTGTTTACGGGCGTTGGGAGAACTCCAGCTTTAATAATTGTGTGAGCTGCTTTTCTATATTTTTCGTCAGACATTATTATCAATTGTATTTTTAAGATATAATAATACTAATAAAACTTCAAAATTAAAAAGTTTTAAACAATGAACAAAAAAAACACAACTAAAGCACTTATAAAAACCCCATCTTTAAGTTTTTATTCATCTCGTTTTCCAATCTCCCAAATAAAACGAGCTCAAATCCAAGAGACCATCTTTTAAAATGTTAATAAAATTAAATAATCTTAGAAAGACAATGATATCACGTCTAAGGCAGAATCTGATGTAAAAAAGAATTAGGTAGAGTACATAAGAGTTGGCAAGAACGCGCTAAAAAAAAAGCCGAAAATACTTGGGAAGATCTGTTAATTTATACCAAAGATTCTTTTTGCGTTTTCATAGAACACTTTATCATAAAAAGATTTTGGTAAACCTAGATTAAGTAATCCTTCAATAGATTGATTATAATTATACGGAATGTTAGGAAAATCGCTTCCATATAATATTCGATCCTCGTGAGCTAATAAATCTTCTTTAGTTGGAAGTTTTACATTTATTTTCCATAATTTTGAGAAGGTCATAGGTAAATACACCATCGCAGTGTCCAAATAAAGATTGTTATACTTATCAAGCAAATTAAAAAACTTATCTGACTCGTAAGTACCTAAATGAGCAACGATGATATTCATGTTTGGGTATTTTTGGATAAATTCTTTAAAATGCTTATATCCAACGTATTGGTTACGATATGGGGCAGTTCCAACGTGAAAGTTTATCCATTTCCCCCTATCTACAATTAAATTGTAGATATCATGCATACGATCATCGTTGGGATAAAAATTTTGCACAAGCAACTGCAATTTTAATCCTAAAAACTTATACTCATCGAAAAATTTCTGAACGTATTCAACTCGTTTTTTATCATCTGGCCATACGCATCCGAACGGTAAAGCGCCCTTATTTTTTCTAGTCAATTCATAAGTCCATTCATTAATGTAATCAGCTATCCCCGATTTATGAGCGTAATTGTAGGTTGTAAAATATTTAATTCTATGATTTTCGAGAAATTTGACTAACGAATCGGTTGGTAATTTATATTTTATATTCCAACCTTGTGGATTACCCTCCTTGTCAGGAACTTCAAAATATTTCCAGATTGATTTAAAAATTTGAGGAGGAAAGAAATGACAGTGAGAATCAATATAATCGAAATCTTCCAGTCTATAACTCATCAAAAATATGAATTATTCAACGCATAAAAATATTAATTAGAAAATAAGATCAAATTCTGCTAAATTCGAAGAATAATACAATAATAAAGAAAGGAAAAAAAAGTTACTATTCTGGTTTTTTATAAAGTACCGGTCCTAACTCTGCTTTTAAGAGATCTCGTATGGCTACCCTGATAACTTCAGATCGGTTTGGGTATACATTCAAATTCACAAGATTTTCTATGCCAGAAAGGTATGCATCCTAAAAAATGAAGAAATTTCAAATTTGTTCAGGCACATGGCATGTTATTAACTTCAATTTATCAAAATCACCTTAAGGACTGTTATGTTGTTTATATTTAATATTTAGACGAGAAAACAGAATAATATATTACTATAATACTAGAATAATATACTCGAAACACTCATAGATTTCACGAACAATATATCTAAGCGGATTATACTAGTTTTAAGAAGTCAATTGATTTTACGAAAACTCTTTCCAAAAATTTCTGTCTTTTCATAATAAAACCGCTTTCTCTTTTCCGCAATTTAATTTATACAATTTTTAATTTGAGACAAAAATCTAAATTCTTTCTTGTTACTTTTGAATTTATGTAACATATAACAGTAAAAATTAATCAAGCTATAAGACGCTGGATTATTAGGTTGGAGAATTAAACTTCTAATATATTAGAAGACCAAAGTTTATATCGGAAACCGATATATCCATTATATCGATAACTGATACATTTCGATTTTAATAAAAATAATCAATACAATTTTTAGAGTGACGCTTATTGGTTGAAGTAATTGCCGAGAAATTTGAAAAAGCAATGAAAAAGGGATTTATTAGCACCCTAGTGTTAATGGTTTTAGAGAATGAATCTATGCACGGTCGTCAAATTAAAAAAGCTATAGAAGACCGCACCTTTGGAGGGTGGGAGCCCACAGACTCAACAATTTATACAATTCTAAAAGACTTACGAGAAAAAAATCTAATAAGGTCGATTCAAACACCAGATACAGATGAAAAAACAATAACTTACGAAATCACAGAGGACGGTAAGAATACGCTTGAGATAATGATTAAAAAGGAGCAAGAAATAAGGGAATCTATGAGATCCATACTCACTTCCACATTTGGAATTAAAGACGAACTAAGTAGTTCTGAATTAAAAGAGTTGCCTTCATTTACTAAAATGATGAATAAACCTGAAATGGAGACACTTCAAGTCTTAGAATTCCAAAGAACTTTTCTAAAAAAAAGAGTTGAAATTCTAAACCATAAGCTTCAAAAAATTGAAGATAAGATTTCAAAATTGGAAGATAAAAATCGAAATGAAGATGTATCATAAATTTAAATCAAAAATTGAAAAAAATGTCAGAAACAGTAATTAAACTAGAAAATTTAACGAAAAAATTTGGAAACTTTACTGCGGTCAACAGCATTAATTTAGAAGTACATAGGGGAGAAACTATCGGACTGGTAGGACCTAATGGCGCTGGAAAAACGACAACTATTAAGATGATTGCGAAAATTCTCAGACCAAATTCAGGTAGAATACTAATTAGCACAAATCAAAGCGAATTGAGGGACTTACAAAATGTATCAACTACTGTTAGCCAGATTGGCTTTTTAATTGATATTCCTAATTTTTACAATATGACGGGATATCAGTTACTTAAGTATTTTGCTAAAATTCAGAGATATCCAAAAGATAAAATAGAGGGCAGAATCGACGAACTTTTAAAACTCTTTAAGCTTTCAGAATGGAAGTATGAAAAGGTTAGAAAATATTCCAAAGGGATGGTGCAAAAATTAGGAATCATTCAAGCAATCTTACACGATCCGGAGATTATAATATTAGACGAGCCTCAAACAGGGTTAGATCCCTTGGCCCGCATTGAAATACGGAAATATATCAGAAAACTTTCAAAATTAGGAAAAACGATCTTCGTAGCTTCGCACATGTTATACGAAATTTCTGAAGTATGCGATAAAATAGCATTAATAAACTATGGTAAAATTATTGGCTTTGATACGGTAGATAACTTAGCACTTGCCTTAAAAACAAGCGAGATAAATTGTTTACTCCTCAATCCAATGCCTCCTGAGAAATTAGCCCCATTATTGAATCGACTGGTTGAACGGCTTAACCCTTATTTAGATCAAAATCTAGATCCAAACACATCAAAAATTCCTATAAAGTATAATCCAGAGCATCAAGGACTGAAGTTTTATTTTGATGGAAAAAAGGAATCAAAAGGTGAAATTTTGAAAATATTAATTAGGGAATTCGAGTCAGATTTCACAGTTATCTCATTTGTTCAACCGAGAACTAATCAGTTAGAACGAGTTTACTCACAAATGGTAAAGGATAATACACCAGAAGGAACAATTAAATTGACAGGAGATGATTCTTAAAATGCGAAATGAAGAAAAATCATTTATTGGAATAATGCCAATATATCACACGATAATCTTTGAAATGAAAAAGCAGAAAAAGAAGTTATATTTCTTTACAGTTATTACGATCTTAGTTGCCGTGTTAACTGGTTATATTTTGCAGTTATTCCCGGAATTTCCATTGTCAAATACACAAGCAGAGTTCTTTAGTGGTGGTTTAAATTTTATCTCGTTCATAACCTTGTTTGCAGCGTGTTTATTTTTTTCGGGCATAATTTGTTCTGAATTTAATAAAAGAACTGGTTTTATTGTCTTTCCAAAAATAAACAAATACAAATTGATTATAGGGAAGTATCTTGGAAATCTGATTCTTGTCGTATTCATTGTTGCAGTGTTTTACATTGTCCTCGGACTTTTTGGTTTTCTATATTATGGTGGACCTATTAATATTAGGATATTTTATTCCTTCGGTTTCGCAGTATTATATGTAATAGCCTTAAGCAGCTTTGTCACCCTATTTAGTTCTTTTATGAAAAACGTGAATATTACAATCATAATTACTTTGATTATTCTTCTTATGGGATTTAACATAGCTGACCAGATTGTAACATTAATATTTGCTGACGCATTTGAACCCTTATATTCATTAGCATATCTGGGTAATTTAATTAGCTCAATATTGCAAAATCCATTTCCAGATCCAAGATATGTCGAATTTTCATTTGGTGGTATGGGTGGTGGCATGATGGGAGGTAATTTTTCATTCGGATCATGGGTTACACCTAGTATCTTTATGGGTACGACATTACTGCTCGTTTATATCGTTGGTTGTTTCTTATTAGCGGCAATATTATTCAAAAGGAGGCAATTGTAATATGTGGGCAATTAAAAGTAAAACCAGAACAAAAGTATTGAGCTTACTTATACTAAGCCTATTTCTTATTGGAATTCTTTCTACGTCGATAGTAGCTAGCACAACATACCAACTTACTTTAACGAAAGGAACTGATGATTTCGTAGTAGAACTTTATAATGATGCTGAA
>JAHLWV010000453.1 GCA_019057735.1 Promethearchaeota archaeon
CTTTCAGGAATAAAGGTGATACTGGAGTATGAACGGCTTATAATATTCAGACTCGGCAAATATAAACGAACAATAGGACCTGGCGTAGTTTATGTGCTCCCCGTTTTTGAAAAATCAAGGAAAGTCGATTTAAGAATCGTAACTGCTGACATCCCGAGACAAGAAGTAATTACGAGGGATAACATACCCGTTTTGGCTAATACCGTAGTTTATTTCAAAGTAGAAAAGCCATCGGATGCAATCATCAAGATAAAAAACTATGCTTATGCGGTTAGGCAATACACGCAAGCGGCTTTAAGAGATGTTGTCGGTAATATGGAATTAGATAGTGTTTTAACTGAAAGAGATAAAATTGCTTCCTCCATTAGAGAGCTTGTAGATCAAGAAACTAACGAATGGGGTATTGACATAAAAAGTATAAAGATACAAGAAATCGAATTACCTGCTGAAATGAAAAGAGCAATGGCTAAGCAAGCAGAGGCAGAACGAGAAAAACGAGCAGCAATTATTGCTAGTCAGGGTGAGCTTGCGTCAGCAAAAAACCTAGCGGAAGCAGCAAAAATAATGACATCTCAACCCGGAGCTTTACAACTTAGAACTCTTCAAACTATCAGAGATATATCTCAGGATCCTTCTGAAAAGATAGTTATATTCATGCCGTCTGAAATAGGTAATATTCTTAAGAAGTTTACTTAATAAGGAGGGTTCAAGGATGAGTAGAACTTTCATAACGAATCAAAGATACGTACAAATAGCTTTCAATCACTCAACGGCAGAAGTTTTAAGAATTTTACCCCAGATACCATACGATCCTCGCTTAATTATTGAAGCGGGGACGCCATACATTAAAAGAGAAGGAATAGCAGGAATAAGGCTGATTCGAAGACTTTGGCGGGGATTGGTTGTTGCGGATTTAAAGGTTACAGATGGAGCATACGAAGAAGTAAAATTTGCATATGCATCAGGAGCTAATGCAGTTACTGCAGCAGGAACTGCCCCCACAGAAACTCTGGATTTCTTTAATGAAATCTGTGAAAAATATGGATTGCTTTCTATGATCGATATGCTTGGTCAGGAAAATCCTTTACGTAAACTGCTACCGTTAAAATTTAAACCTAAAGCAGTGGTAATCCATAAGGGCAGAGACGAAGAAATCAATCCACGAAGCATTATCAGATACAAAGATATCAATAAAGTCCGATCAAAATACGGCGTTTTAATATCGGTAGCGGGTGGTTTAGATCACGATTCTGTAAGAAGAGCTTATTTCAATGGTGCCGATATTGCCATTTTAAATATTGTTAAATCTTCAGATGAAAACAAAGGATTAGTAGATACAATGAATTTTCGATCGCTGATTCCCTCAATTCTAAAAGAAGTTTAATTAAATAATATAATTACTTATTTTTTTTTTTAACATCTATTTTATTACAATCGTATTTTTACAGTCTTTACAGAACAATTCTATGTAATTATGAGATTCCTGTAAGAATAACTTATGTCGTTTTATATCGCAACCATAACATTCTTTCTTTCTGTAAAAGAAGTTTGGGATAAAAAAGTCATCAGAGTTTTTTACTCTGCTCATGAAAAAGAAAAATCAATTTTTATATAAAAACTCCGCCCCACTAGTGATTTTTCGTCTTAGAAGATCACTTTATCGTTTTCGGAGTAATTAAGATTTATATGTAGTTGAATTCACTAAGATTAAGAACCTAACCTATTTCTTTAAATTTTCAAGTTCTTCAATCCACTTATCCAAAGAGGTGACCCACCACGCAGCAGCATCTTCCTCTCCTTCTTGGTTTGTAAATACTACTTTCAACAGCTTTCTAAATACAGACTTATGTAAAAACGATTTCGTAATTTCTATTTTTAATACGGAACTAATGGGAATTTGCAGAATTTTTTTTGGACGCCACATTTCAAAATATAAATCCTCAGCAGTGAGTATCAACACTCCATTTCCTCTAACTTGGGTAGATTTACGGGATTGTTGACCAAAGAAATTAGCACTATTCAATGATAAAATAATGTTCTTATCTTTAAACCCATCCAAGATCTCATTGATTCGTGTTTGAAACAATTTCTTTACCAATTCATCTCAACTCCCTCATTTTGCTTTGCTTATGATATATTTATTTGAGAAATATATTTTATTAAAATTTTGAAATGTTTATTAATCTTGAAGAAAGTCCTCTTTTTTTGGATAATTTACATCAAGTGCTTTAAGCATTGGAAGGAACCTATCTAATCGTTCTAAAAAAGACTCAAAATTTCTTTTATTTTTAGGTGTCCATCCCGTTTCTGCGACAGCGATTAATCTTGGAAAGGTTTGCCATTCTAACTTATCCTTATTTTTAACATACTCCGTCCATAAACAGGCTTCAAGGCCCAATATATTCTTATGGAATTTTTCTTCTAAATTGCTTGGAATGGGATCATAGTTATATGTCTGATGGAGTGGTATTAGTCTGTAAGGATAATCAAAATAAAGAGCTTTCATTTCCGACATCACTACTTGTCTCCCTTTCCTTATATGCTCCAAAACCTTATCAAAATGATTTATCCAATATTGACATAAAGCGTTATTAATAAGATCATCGTTAAGAATTTCGTTCCATCCTATTATCCGTTTTCCTTTAGAGCCTAAATAATCTGTAATTCTATTCGTAAAATATACTTGTAAGTTTTCCACGCTTTCAAGGCTCTCGTCTTTAATACGAGCTTGGCAATCAAGACATTTTTTCCACCTCCTACTAGGAGCTTCATCGCCACCAATATGAATTATGTTAGAAGGGAAAATCTCAATAAT
>JAHLWV010000006.1 GCA_019057735.1 Promethearchaeota archaeon
GCTTGATCTTCTACGATAACAACGCGTTTGACAATTGGATACATTTCATACGGTGTGTAAAAAGTGGTAGCGCCGTCCCAAGGAATTTGATAATCCCAAGGATTTATTGTATCATACCACCCAAATTGTCCAATATATTGAGATAAATTCCAACTTTCGGTGAAGTAGTCTGTCCAATCGTTAACATCTACCCAATATGTATCTCTATTCCTTAAATCACCATTTCCAGTCAAATTTCCAGTAATTATATAGGTACGATCAATATTCCACTTTGCTACAGTTGCGTTCCATGCTGACCCATCGTGAAAGTCTACATTATCGCGTAGAGTGTAAGTTATATTAGCTACGCCTCCTCTATTAACAAATCCTTTATCATTCATTTCCTCAGGCCAGAAATCAAACACCCAATCGGTTGCTAGCACAGGAATATATGTTTCAGACTTGTAAACACCTTGTGAAAGGCCTCTATCATACACATCATTTGTTGCAAATAGATATTCCGTAGTTGCTGGTTGCAACCACAAATCAACAATACCATAAGCTCCTGTTATTGGGATATCCCAATCTTCAGCGGGAGAACCAGTCAATCCAATTCTAAAACGATTTACTGTTTGTGCTGTCTTTAAGTCTGCCGTAACACCTATAATTGGAAATAGAAACGATCCAATTAATAAGCTTAGTATTAAAAATTTTGTTATTATTTTCATATTTAATATCTCCTTTATTACTTCTTAAAGAATTTAAAGAACTTACTTCTCAAAAAATTTAAAGAAATTTATGTTAGATAAATTTACAATGTAAATTACTAAATAGTTAGGTTAATTTTGTATATAAAGGTTTATACTCGAAAAGTTTATTGTACATAATTTGAGATTTGAATTAAATTATAAATATTAGAACAATATTATTACTTTCAAGTACGATAATTAGGAAATTTATTGATGTAATATAAAGTGAATCTCATCTCAACGGATAAAAAGAGAGAAGGAACCATGCAAAATAATAACGAAAAAGAAAAAGGATATTTCAAGATTGAATGGGGAAGACAAGGGGGGGTTATCTTTGGTTATATTGTTGTTTTATTAGGATATTATGGTATAATAGCAAACACTGTGATGTTTGATCAGTATGGAAGTTGGATTTCTTTTGCAGAAATGGATAAGAGTCTTCTTATTTTTACATATCAAACTTACTTTCAATCATTCTTCTTACCAGCATTATTATTATTGCTTATAAGTTTTTTACTTACTTATAAAGAAGAAACTCCTCAATATGGGATCAAGGCTTCAATTTGGATAGTTCCTATTCTTATCGCTCAAGGTTTTATTTTTTATTTTATAATGTTTGGTTTCTCAATGGAACCTTTTATTCTGCAATTTGCTTCTATTGAAGGATATTTTAATCTATTAGTATTGTATGGCTTAGTAATATCCGGTTCAGTATTCGGAATGAAATTGAAACAGCGTAGTATAAAAAAACGTAAATTTAGATAGTAATTAAATAAATTTAAGAATCTAATGGAGAAAAAAAATGAAACGCAAATCTCAAAACATGGTAAAATATGTTATTAAACGAATTTTAATAATGTTTCCAATGTTAATAGCAGTTCTCATTTTTACATGGTTATTATCCCATATGATGTCTGTCAATCCTGTTACAAACAGAATTGGATTTGTATTAGACCCCGATGTATACCAAAGAGAGTTGATTAGAATTGGATTTTACGATCCATGGTATATTAAACTTGGAAATTATCTTCGAGATTTCTTTACAGGTCAATGGGGTGAATCATACATAGTTCAACCTGGTACTCCAGTGCTCGAAATTATTGGCACTGTGTTTCCAAAAACAATAGAATTGATGATATTTCCAATAGTAGTTGTTCCAATAATTGCTGTCAAACTCGGTATATCATCCGCTAAAAACAAAAATAAACCGAAAGATATCGTCATTCGACTTGCTGCTATTGTTGGGGCAGGATTTCCTGTCTTTTGGATCGCAACGTTAGTTCAAAGGTTTGTTGGTATTGGTATAAGAAATTTTACTTATGGTGTTTTTGATATAGAGGTTGTGTTTGGAAATACCCCAGGATTACCTGTACCTGTTCCTCCTGGTGGATTCAGTACAGGGTTTCGAATTATTGATAGTTTTTTGTATAATGATCAAATTTATCTATGGGATTCGTTAATACATTTATTACTGCCAATGATTTGTATGACTTTAGTTTCATTAGCGGGTATTACCAGATTAACTCGTTCCAGCATGTTAGAGGTAATGGATCAAGATTATATTAGAACCGCACGTGCTAAAGGTGTTCTTGAAAAGGATGTAATAAATAAGCATGCACTTCGGAATGCTTTACTCCCAACAAGTAACCTTATTATTGGGGGGACTGCCTCCGCTTTATTAGGATCACTTTTTATTGAGATAACATTCAATTATAGGGGTTTTGGATATTATATGGTTCAATCAATATTTGCGGGTGATTATTTAGTGATAAATGGATTATTGGTATTTTCTGTAATAATCATACTAGTTGGAACTCTTGTTGCTGATGTTATGTATACAATAATTGATCCAAGAATAGTATATAAATAAAAATGAGGTAAATCATCATGACAGATCAAATTGTAGTAGAACATTTAAAATATAAGGAAAAATCTCGAAGGAAAAAGGAGAATTTTATTCGTTTATTGAAATTCTATTTACTCCCTGGATGGCGCGATCCAGAATTTACTAAGCAACAAAACATAGTAGAAATGATTAAATCTAAAAGACGATTATTTCGTCGTCTCATTACACCCTTAACAATTATAGGATTAATTATGATCCTATTCATTGCAGTTATGGCCGTGTATGCTCCTTGGCTTACACCTTACACTATAGATGAATTAGCTATGCCCTATTTACCTCCCGGTGGTATACCTTTTGAAGATCCTTCATCGGCGCATCCTTTAGGTACAACAAAATTTGCGTATGACCTTCTTGGAAGGCTAATATGGGGGGCTAGGACAACTCTCACCGCCGCAGCACTTCCTGTTTTTATTTCAATTATTGGTGGTATAATTTTAGGAACAATTTCAGCATATTTCGGTGGTTGGGTTGATACCGTAATGATGCGGTTTGTAGATTTTATGTATTCATTTCCAACATTGATACTTGTAATAATTATTAGTCCCATGTTGGGAGGTGAATTATTTAATCTTTTACTTATTTGGGGTCTGCTATATATACCTGTGAACACAAGATTTGTGAGATCGTTAGTACTCCAAGTTAAACAGAATCTTTATGTTAGAGCAGCTGTAACTGGAGGTGCTGATAAAATGAAGGTAATGTTTAAACATGTGTTCCCAAATGCAATTTCACCAATGATTATTTCAATTTTCGGAGCAATGGGATTATCTGTTTTAGGATTTGCAAGCATAGCATTTTTAGGTTTAGGGGACCAAACAATAACAGATTGGGGAACAGATATCATGTACTCAAGAGCACGAATGACGGCAATAGGGCCAGCATTTTGGCCTGGACTCTTTATCGGAATAGCTGCCATCGGATTCATATTAATAGGGGATGGTTTGAGGGATGCACTTGATCCCAGGTTAAAAATTTAAAAGAGAGGAGAAGAGAAATTTTAGGGATATTATTACAGACATATCGTGCAAATTGGGGTTTAGCTTTAATCGAAGCTATATTTGCAGCGTTGATACTATATATTGTAGTGGTTCTTATAAACAGACTTCTTCCAGAACAGAATAAAATACCTACAAAAATATTCGGTAGAAGTGCATCAATTTGCTCCTTAATCCTTTTTGGAATAAGTATCGGGATAAGATATATATTTGAATTCCTTGGATATTGGGGAGAAATATTTAGAGATTTAAATAATGATCAATTATTTTTCGCGATAATGATAACTCTCTTTTATCCACTCCTTAAGATCTTTTTGAAACGGTTTGGAAAATCTGAAAATTTAAACATAGAAGATATCCTTGACATTCAATTTAAAAAAGTTTTTAAATATTTTACATTATCTATATGGATTATTGCGGGTTTATTTCTATCAATTGATCTATTACAGATTGAAACATATAACCCTGATATCTTTTATCTTGGTTTTATATGGATTTTTGGAACAATTATAATCGATATTATAATAACCTATATAATTAATATAACTAAATCTAATGAAAAAAAACTTCCCAAAGAGTTATTAAGAAATTCCATGATTACTGGAGCTATGCTTGCATCAGTAGTTTGGTCAATCCAGTTATTTATTTTTGAAATCTATTTAAATCGCTTTTTCGGTATAAATTTAATAGAGCAAGATATTCGGATACTCTTTGGAGTAGTTTCGCTTGTGTATTTCACAGTCTTTTATGTTTCCTTAAAATATAAATTCCTCCCCGATGCTACTAGGGCAAGTGAAGTGAAAATCAAAAAAGCTCTTGATTTAGAGAAAACCGAACAAGCTGTTTTGAAAGATATTGAGAAGAATAAGATAATTTTAAATGTAAAAGATCTCACGACCTACTTTTACACAGAAGAGGGTGTTGTTCGTGCTGTAGAAGGCGTTTCATTTACGATATACGAAGGTGAGACTCTTGGTCTTGTAGGAGAAACTGGATGCGGAAAGTCGGTTACTGCCTTATCTATTCTTCAGGTTGTTCGTCCTCCGGGCGTAATTGAGAAGGGAGAAGTTCACTTCAATGGGGAAGATCTATTACAAAAATCCGATCTTGAAATGGCAAAGTATCGTGGGAAGGATATAACTATGATATTTCAAGATCCCTTAAATTCTATTAATCCAGTTTTTAAAATTGGAAACCAAATTTCTGAAGTCTATCAATTACACATGGAAAATGAACTATTAATTGAAGCCGCAAAACACCCAGATAAAAGTATTTATAGTGTTGCTCGTGAATGGAGCCAAGAATTACTCAGAAAACTAAATATCCCGTATCCAGAGGTGATTTTTGATCGATATCCTCATGAATTAAGCGGTGGAATGCGCCAAAGAGTTCAAATTGCCATGGGACTCGCATGCAGTCCAAAACTTTTAATAGCAGATGAACCTACCACTGCTTTGGATGTTACTATTCAAAATCAAATCCTCAAACTAATGAAGGAAATGAAACAACAATACAATACTTCGATACTTTTCATTACTCATGATTTAGGTATTATTTCAAAAATGTGTGACCGCGTAGCAGTAATGTATAGCGGTAATATAGTCGAATATGGTGAACTAGAAAGATTATTTACAAAACCATATCATCCGTATACCAAAGGTTTAATAGCCTCTGTTCCAGTAGTAGGTAAAAGAAAAGAATCGTTAAATGTAATTCCTGGTATGGTTCCAAATTTAATTTATCCCCCTTCAGGGTGCAGATTCCATCCTCGGTGTACATACTGTTTTGAACCATGTGATTCAATTGTTCCAGAAACTCAAGAAGTGGATTCAAACTATTTTGTTGCTTGTCATCTCTATGATCCAAAATATGAAATACAAGCTAAAGTCTCAATTGAAAAAGCAGAGAAAAGTGATTTTTCATAGATAATAGTAATTTAAAAGAAATAAATTAAAAAACAAGAAGAAAAAAATACAGATTGGAGTTTATTATGTTTTCTCAGATGATTAACAATTTCACAGTTCAATGGGAGATTACTTTCATTATTATATTATATGTTATAGGAACCTTTATTACAAGATGGTATGCTAAAGAGAAAAGATGGTCGCAATCTCTGTTAAAAGCATTAATTGTACAAATACCTTGGTTATTTATTTCACTCGAATTTTCGATTTTAACTTTGTTTTTTCCGGTTAATGAGATTTTTGTTATTTATATTCCTTTCATAAAAGTAGCTCTAATCTCCTTAGTTGGGATGATTGTTGTAAGCAGGATCTATGAAAAAGTTTTAGGAACAGCTGCAGTATTCATCGTTCTAATCCAAGTTATATTATTTGTTCTGGTTAATTTATTTGACCTTCTGAACAATGTATTACTAATTTTCATAGAAATCGCTCAAATTGGAACTAATCAATATTTTGGGGGTCAAATAATGTATATAATATCTGTATTTTTAATTCTTGGAGTTGCTGTCTTCTATTCTCATTGGGGAGACAAGATGCAACTAGTCAAATCTAAAAAGCTAATCGCAATAATCAGCATAACTCCTGGTTTTTTTATTTTTACTTATAGCTATCTTAATCTCTATTTAAGTTTTTATTCGGTTTTTTCTCTATATCTTATGCTAAGTTTATTAGGTGTATTAATAACAGCGATTATAATAAAACAAATTGCCTATAAGAGTATTCCATACCATGAAATTAGAGAATTAGTAGTCCTTGAACAAGGAAAAAAACTTTTACAAGTAAATGATCTAGTAGTTCATTACCCTCTTCTAGCAGGAATGCTTAAAAGACAAATAGGTGCAGTTAAAGCAGTTAATGGTGTAAATTTTGAAATAAAAACAGGTGAAACGCTTGGTTTAGTTGGAGAAAGTGGATGTGGAAAAACAACAGTCGCAAATGCAATTTTAGGTATAGTTGAAAAAACATCTGGAGAAATAGTTTTTAACGATAAACCAATCCCTGAGGAATACCCTAAAGATATAAGGCGAAAAATTCAAATTGTTTTCCAAGATCCAGATGCTTCATTAAATCCACGAATGAAAATAGTTAATATTATCGCAGAACCTTTAAAGAATTTATTGGGCATTACAAAAAAGGACGAAATTAGGAAATATGTCTTAAAGTTATTAGAACAAGTGTCCTTGAAGCGAGAACACATGGATCGTTATCCTCATGAATTTTCTGGAGGGCAAAAGCAGAGAATTATCATAGCAAGAGCGTTAGCATCAAATCCGGAGTTAATAATTTTAGATGAACCAACATCAGCATTAGATGTATCAGTTCAAGCCCAAATTCTTAATCTACTCAAAGATTTACAAAAAACTTATGGATATGGATTTCTTTTTATTACTCATAATCTTTCTGTTGCAAATCATATAGCTAATAGAATTGCCGTAATGTATCTTGGTAAATTTGTAGAAGTTGGACAAACAGATCAAATTTTTAATAAACCAACCCATCCTTATACTCAAGCCTTATTATCATCCATATCCGAAATTGATGTAAAGAATCGTGAAATAACATTTGTTATCCAAGGAGAGGTACCTAGCCCGATAGCACCTCCTCCAGGGTGTACATTTAATCCACGATGCGTTTCTGATGCGCGTACGAAAGAGTGTGAGTTTGATCTTCCTCATAAAATTAAGATTGAAGAAGATCATTATATTTGGTGCGTAAATCCACCAGTAGGTTTTACTCCACTAGAAGATAAATAATAGAAATAAAACTAAATCATTACTGATAATCATAATATCTAAAAAAGTAAGTGTATGAAAGAATTAAAAAACAAAAATTGTTTAATTACTGGTGCTTCAAGTGGGATTGGACGCTCGTTCGCATTAGCGCTAGCAAAAGAAGGGATGAACCTTTTTATCACAGATATTAATGTGGAAGGTTTAGAAAAGGTCAAAACTGAAATTGAAGAATTAGGAGCAACCGTATATTCTGATCGGTGTGACGTGTCAAAATTTGAAGACTTCAAAAAAATAGCCAAAAATTTCTATTCCCAATTAGGTGATGTAGATCTTTTAATCAATAATGCCGGAATTGCCATTGCTGGAGGAATAGAGAGTTTAGAAATAGAAGACTGGAAAAAAGTGCTAGATGTAAATTTAATGAGTATAATCTATTCACTAAAGGTGTTTGTACCACGCATGGTTGAAAAAGGTTCTGGTCATATAGTAAATGTATCTTCAGGATCGGGGCTTTTTGGATCCTCAGAACCACTTCCATACATCACCTCTAAATTTGCTGTTGTAGGACTATCAGAAGCTTTATTTTCTCGTCTAAAACCTGCTGGGATAAATGTATCTGTTATTGTTCCCACGATAATAAAGACGAATATTTGGACTACGAGTGAAATCAAGACTTCACCAAAATTATTGGAAGATTTTGGAAAGGAAAAAATTGAAAAAATATATGAAGAGTTAATAGAACTGATATCTAAAAGTGGCATGTCATCTGATAGAGCTGTAAAAAAATATATTCGTGGAATAAAAAAAAACCAATTATATGTTTTTGATAATAAAACTTTATTAGAAATTTTAGCCTTGAAAGGAAGAGATCTTCAAGAATATGAGAAATTTTTAATAGATTATCAAGACACGAATGCTAAAAATATGCTAGAGTATTTTCATAAATACGGAATAAATATTGAAGATTACATGTAATTAGAGAAACTCTCTTATCAAAAAATTAACCTTATCCGGTCGTTCATTTATAATCCAGTGTGACCCTTCAGGGATTCTTTTAATTTTTAACTCGGGTATAAAATCGTCAAGACCCTCTAGATTGTGAGTTGTTAGGGCAGTATCTTTCTCGCCCCAAATTACCAATGTTGGAACATTAATCATTACAGGACTTAACTTAAGTTGTTTATCTGTCAAATTATTTATTTTTTCTCCTTGTGAAGGGGGGTTCAATCCGCCTGCTCGATAATAATTTAATCCTCCTGTTAACGCTCCAGGTTGAGACCAAGCATTTATGTACATTTGCTTATCATCCTCTGTAAATTCCATTTCAGGAGTCACTATTATATTTAATATGTTTTTATAATTACTTGCAGAAAGATAACCTTCAGCATTTTGCGACCTAAAAAATAAAACATATTGGCTTGAAATCTGTTGATCTTTATTTCTGGCAATCAACCGCGCAAAGATATTAGGATGTGGAGCATTTATGATAATTAGCTTTTCTACTAAATTTGGGTGTAAATTAGCAAAAGGATAAGCTATAACCCCACCCCAATCATGCCCCACTAGTACGCATTTTTTTCGATTAAAATGTTCTTCGACCAATGCTCTAATATCTTCAACTATATGGTTAGGTTTATACTGTTCAATTCCTGTAGGTTTAGAAGAAAGATTATACCCTCTCATGTCAGGGGCAACAACAAGATAATCTTTGGAGAACTCTAAAAGTTGATCTCTCCACATGTACCAGAATTGAGGGAAACCATGTAAGAAAATAATAAGGTCCCCACTTTCTGGTCCAGCTTTAATGTAGTGAATTTTAATGTTATTAACCTCAGCAAATTCACTTTTAAATTGGGGATAATTTCTTTTTATAATTTCTTCAGACATTTTAGTTTACCTTTAAGATGTTCTTATAATTAATTTTATTATATTAAAACTTGACATTTGCCCATTCCAATTTGACCAGATCGGGAGGGTCAAACTTAATTTTTACATCGATTACAGCAGGTTTGCCTGAATTCTTCGCACGCTTCAATGCGGAATTAATTTCACTGGGATCTGCGACCTCTTCGCCATAACATCCAAAACTCTCTGCTATTTTTCCATAATTGCAATCAGGCAGGTCTACATCGATATAACGTTCTCCAAAAGCTAATTTTTGACCACTTTTGATATTACCCCAACAATTATTATTAGCGACAACAAAAATTAGATTTTTTAACCCTAATCTAACAGCAGTTTCTAAATCTTGGATGTTCATCATAAAGCTTCCATCTCCTGAGATCGAAATGACTTGTTTATCGGGTTTGCCTATTTTTGCTCCAATACCATAACCTATAGATGTTCCAAGGTGTCCCATGCCAACAGCTTGCAGAGTTGTTAAGGGCTTTCGCTCTTTATACATATTAACTGATTCCAATGCATAGTATGTAATGTCTCCTCCATCATTGATGAGGATAGCATCATCGTCCATAAAGTCATAAACTTCTTTAACTAATCTTTGTGGAACAATTGGTATATTATCTTTAGAAGCTTTACTCGTATAGACGGATTGCTTTTTCTGTCTTTTAGCAATAAGATTTTCCAACCACTCTCTTCTTTCAATTTTTTTTGTTTTCTTGATTTCTTCGAGAATTTGTGTTAAAAATTGCTTACAATCAGCAACAATTCCTAGCGTAATTGGCTTGGACCTACCAATTATGGATGGATCAATATCAACATGAACCAATTTTTGGGTGTCCTTCCAAACTGGAGCTTTTCCAAGCGCTAACGTATGTGAAAATTTAGTTCCAAGCGCTAAAATTAAATCTGCTCTTGTTGTAGCTTGATATGTTGCGCTTCCTATCGATGTCCCAATAAAACAATTTGATTGATTAGAGAGAGATCCTATTCCCATAATGCTCGTCATTACAGGTAACTGTAGATGTTCTGCGAGCTCCTGTAACTCGCTCCATGCTTCAGCTCTTAAAACGCCTCCACCGGATACTATTAAAGGTTTCTCGGCTGATAATAGAAGGTCAACCACTTTTTTTATTGATTCATGATCAACTGCAGGTTTTGCAATAGCTCTATATTGATCTGAGGGGATAATAGATATCTTATTCTCTTCAATTCTTTGAAAATAGACATCGCTAAGAATTTCTAAAAGTACAGGTTGCGGACGCCCTCCGGAAACCTCCCGAAAAATTTTTTGTACTGCGTCTGGAATTTCTTCTATATTTCTAACAGTTTTTTGATATTTAGTGATTGGTTTGAACATGGTAATTTGATCTAAACCTCCTTGAAGAACAAAGGAATCCTCTTGCATACTACTTACTTGTGGTACAATTGCAATTACAGGAATACTATCGCTCCACGCAGCCCCAATTCCAGGTATGAGATGCAATGCTCCTGGACCGACTGTTCCAAAACAAACTCCTGGCGTATTAGTTACTCTCGCATAAGCATCTGCTGCGTGGGCTGCAGCTTGTTCGTGACGAAACATAACCGTATTTATTCCTTGTTTTCTGCCCCATTTGTAGATTGCATCGAACATTGGGAGGAAATGACCGCCAATAATACCAAACATATATTTAACTTTTTCTTCGAGAAGACATTTAATTAGTACATCTCCTCCATGTAGCATCTTATTTTCTGACATATTTTTCAGATCATTTAGTAATTTAAGACTTATTTTTCAACAGTTATTCGATATAAATTGTTTAATGATAAATGTATATTTAAGATTTCATAAATCTACAATTATCGAGGATGGTTCTTTTTGAGGATACTATTAAATGTACACAATTTATCGCAGAAAAAAAAGAATTAGAAAACTTTTATAAATTTAATAGACAAAGTATATCAATATAATTAAAAAAAAATATGACTAAAAATGTCAAAAGTTAAAGAGGCTTATAAAGAAATTGAAACCGTCCTAGGGTCTGATTATATCACGGATAAGGATTTTATGAAGGCAGCTTATTCAAGGAATGTAGACCCCGCTTTTCCAGATAGATGGGCGGATATAATAGTGAGGCCAGAAACTACTGAAGAAGTTTCAGAAATCGTGAAGATTGCTAATAAATACAAGATTCCTATGGTTCCAAGAGGCGGTGGCGCTGATCTCGTTGGAGGAGCAGCCACCCAAGGGGGAATTCTTATAGATCTTACGCGAATGAACAAAATTTTGGAAGTAAATACGGATGATTATTATATCGTAGTTGAATGTGGAATCACATGGGGAGATTTAGTTTCGCAACTACATCCTACAGGTTATACAACAGGTACTATTGGTCCAGGAAGTGGCTATGCAGCGACGATTGGAGGAGGTCTTTCAAATAGCACTGCAGGAGGCGGATCAACTAAATATGGTTTAGTTCCAGATATCTGCTTAGGTGTTGAGGTAGTTTTACCTAATCCTCAAGGAACCATCATTAAAACTGGAGCAGCAGCAAATAAATACGCTAAACCATTTTGCCGATATGGTTTATCTCCTGATTTTACAGGGCTTTTTATGGGAGATGTTGGTACGATGGGAATCAAAACCAAAGCTTACTTAAGAATATGGCCGGATCCTCCATTTAAAGCAAGTAGAAGTTATCTTCTTAACAATGGTGATTACAATAATGTATTTAAAATTGCTCACCAAATAAGGAATGATATCGGAGATGGATTACGTGATTTAATGGTCTTACCTCAAATACTCGTACAGATGACTGCAGGTGATTTAAGGACAGCAGAAGGCAAAAAAATACGGATAAAAGGACCGTTATTTCAGATGACTATAGAAGCAACAGATCAACGAATTTTGGACGTTCATCTCGAAAAACTCGAGGAGATTATGACAAAAGATAAAATTACAACCCCCCTTCCTAAACCACCAGCTGGTGCGGAAGGATCAGCATGGAAATATGATTTAAAAAGTCAATTTCATTTTTTCCAAGCAACAATCTCCCCCTCACCTTCAACGATCACAATGGTTACATGTCATAAAATACCCATTTCACAAATGGGGAATATTCATAAAAAGATCCTTGACTTTGATATACAGAATAAAGATGAATTTCCTGAAGGAAATTTACTACCCCCTGGAACATTTGCAGCAATGCAATATTTTCTACCAAATGGGAACTTCGTAGTATTAGGAGGTTTTACCGGTGAAAACACTGATGAAATGCGAGAAAAGAATATGAATATTTGGCATAAGAAAACAAGATATCAGGTCCGTTATGGCGCAATTCATTACTGGCTTGGTGAATCAATTTCACAATCTATTGTCGAAGCAGATGCATATACACCAGAATTTAGGCAATTTTTTAAAGACATGAAAAGAGCTGTGGATCCAAACTTTCTATTGAGCCCAAATAAATTCCACATGTATAGTTATGACGACGATATAACTAAATATATTGTAAAAGATGAGGAGTAGGGAAGAAAAATGACAGAACTCAAACCGAACGAAAAATTTAAACATCTGGCTAAAATTGGTCCAACTGTATTACAATGTATCGCATGCGGTGATTGCAGAGAACAAACTGATTACACTACAAATCCGCAAAAGTGGGGTGTATGTGTAGCCAGAGAGCATACATCTGGTTTTGAGGCTTTTTTTGCTCGAGGGAAGATGCAAATTATTCGCTCTCTTTGGCAAGGAAAACTAGAATTAAGCAAAGAAATGGCAGATGTTATATTCCAGTGTCCTACATGTAATGCATGCACAGAAGCGTGTGCGTACGATATGGATAATGTTGCTCTTTATGAAGCCTTGCGAGCTGAATTAGTGGATGCAGGATGTGGATTAGAAGCGCATATTCCGATGAATCAAGCGATGGTTGAACTTTTAAATCCTTATGGAAGAGACAATAAACTTAAAACCAAATGGTTAGAAAAGCTGGATTTCAAGGTAAAAGATGCAAATACCGAACAAGCAAATCTTCTTTATTTTGTAGGGTGTACAGCTGCTTTAACTCCAGATATTGAGAATGTAGCAGTAAATACAGCCAAGATTCTAAATAAATTAGGTATAGACTTTTCTGTTTTCGGAGAACATGAGGTATGTTGTGGAAGCGTCGGAATGAGAACAGGAGACCTTAAAGCTTTTAATTCCGTTGCAACGAAGAATTATGAAATGTTTAAGAAGAGTGGAGTGAAATCAATTATTACAAGTTGCGCTGGTTGTTATAGAACTTTAAAGAAAGATTATGCTGATTACATGGAAGAACTTGGAATTACGGTCTACCATACGATTGAATTCTTAAACAAACATATAAAAGAAAACAATGTACAGTTAAAGAACTTAGGATTGAACACGACTTACCACGATCCATGTCATACAGGACGGCATATGGGGCTTTATGAAGAACCTAGAGAGTTATTGAGCAAAATTGCGAATATAACTGAGATGAAAACGATTAAGCAAAGTGCAAACTGTTGCGGTGCTGGAGGAGGAGTAAAAAAAGGGTTCGCTGACTTGGCTCTAGAAATTGCTAAGAGTAGAATAAAGGAAGCGGAGGAAACAGGCGCGGATAACTTAGTAAGTATTTGTCCATTCTGCTATAGGAACCTAGTTGATGCAATAGAAGCACTTGATTCAAATATAAAAATGGTAGATTTAACAGATTTATTAAATCAAGCTTTAGATTAAATATTTTTTTTATATATTATAAATTTTAAATAATGAAAAGGGGAAATTAAAAAAAATGGTAAAATTAAGTGATCCAATCACAATTAGAGGTATAGAATTTAAAAATAGATTAGGCTATCCACCTATGTTAACATTTTCATCTAATCGAAATGGAGCTCCAACTAAAGCATCTTTTCGTATATATGAAGATAAAGCTCGTGGAGGGGCAGGACTAATTACATATGAAAACACTACACCTGAATCTCCAGAAGTAATAAGTGCTGGCTTAGCACATATAGGAACCGAGAGTGACGTCCGAAAATATAAAAAACTTACTGACAAGATTCATGAATATGGTGCTAAAATAGGAATGCAAATGGGATATGGGGGGATAATAGGCCTTATGTTTAGTGGATTGATGAATATGCAGATGATATGTAACGGACCTTCAGCAATAGATCCCATAGAAGCGACTTCAGCTCAGAGTTCAACACTACCTTGGTTTGCGGATCGTCTAAGAAAACTCGGTTCTAGGATTAAAGAGTTAACTGTTGAGGAAATTGTTACCTTTGAGGAAAAATTAGCTCAAGGAGCAAAGAGAGCAATTGAAGCGGGATTTGATTATATTGATATTCATTCTGGTCATGGAATGTTATTTATGGCGTTTTTATCAAGTTTTTATAATCGAAGAACTGATGAATATGGAGGTTCGATTGAAAATAGATGTCGTTTTTTGGTAGAATCAATTAAAAAAATGAGAGATACCATAGGGGAAAAACCTCCAATTTTTGTTCGATTTTCCGCTGATGAACTTCTCACGGACGGAAATACAATTGAAGACGGGGTAAAAATCGCGCAAGTTTTGGAAAAAGCTGGAGCAGATTGTCTTGATATTACTCAAGGTATTATTATTCGCTCTCCGAACGGTATTCAGGTACCAACCTATATAGACCATGGGGGTTTTATTCAATTTGCTGAAGCTATTAAAAAAGCAGTTAATATTCCAGTCATCGGAGTTGGTAGAATCGTCGACCCTAAAATGGCAGATGAATTTATTCAACAAGGTAAAGCGGACATCATTTATATGGGAAGACAGTTATTATGTGATCCTGAGACCCCAAATAAATATTTCAATGGACGAACTGATGAAATCAAAACTTGTATAGGTTGCTTACAAGGATGTAGAAATGGAGTTTGCGTATACGATGCTTATAGTAGTGCTAATTATCAGGAACTTAAACCCTCTACTGAAATTAAAAAAATTGTAATATTAGGAGCAGGTATAGCGGGAATGGAAGCAGCCAGGGTTGCTAAATTAAGGGGGCACGAAGTAGAAATATACGAGAAATCTAACAAAATAGGAGGATTACTGCCTCTTGTTGCATCTGAGTATAAAAAGGAAGACTTCATGAATATTGTGAATTATTTAGAAAAGCAGTTATCTAAACTAGGTATTTCTGTACATCTAAATAAGGAACTAACAAAAGAACAAATTGTTGGATTAAACCCAGATATCATAGTTCTAGCAACAGGTTCAGAAGCTACTGTACCAGTATCATTGAAAGGTAAATCTAATGTGTTGACACAAGATGAAGCAATTTTAAATGTTAAACCTTTAGGGAAAGACTTAGTAGTATGGGGGTTAGATACCTATTGGAGAGGGGGAGCAGAAACTGCTATAACTTTAGATAGCCGAGGACATAATGTAAAAGCACTTATAGGATCAGAATTAGGTGTTGCTCAAATTTTATTGCCAGTTGGGGATTCTGGAAGAATGTTTGGAATATTGAAAGAATTAACGGAGAGAAAGATACCCATTTATCCAGGAGCAAAACTTTTAGAAGTAAATGATAATATCGTCAAATTCCTCGATAAAGATAAAAAAGAAGTTAGCATTCAGGCAGATAATCTAATTCATTGTGGAGCTAGAATCACTCATGGCAAAAAGTTAAAGGAAACTTTTGAAGGAACAGCTCCAGAAATTGTGCTTATTGGGGATTGTAAGAAACCTCAAGACATAGAATTAGCAATGAGAGACGCTCAAACTTTTGCAAGAAGTTTGAAATAAATTTTTCACTTTCTTTTTTTAATTTGTTTTTATTTGTTTTTATTTTTGGTCTTTAATTACGCGATTCATTATTTAGGAAAGCCGTCTATGCCGTCCTCTAATTGAACTCCTAAAGTATTAAGAGCCATTGAAACTAAATTGTATTGCCCGACAGTAAATACAAGATCGATGAGTTGGTGTTTATTATATTTTACAGCAATTTTTTGCCAGGTTGCATCTGTTATAAAAGAATCGATATAGAGTTCGTCAACAGCACGAACTAAAGTAGCATCAAATGCATCCCAACCTTCTGCATTTGGACCTTCAATTATCTGAATTATTTCTTCATCGTTTAACCCAGCTCGCTTTCCAATTATTACATGTTGACCCCATTCGTATTCTGCCTGACAGAGCCATCCGATTCGCAGAATAAGAATCTCTCTATCTCGAGGTGGAAGTGAAGATTTAAATAAAATGTGATTACCAAAAACTCGCCATCGCTTGTATAACTTAGAATAATTAGCTAATGTAGCCATTATATTAGTAACAGGTCCTTTAGTAATTTTTTTAAAACCTTCGATCAGTTTTCTAGCATCTTCATCCCATTCAGATTCTTTCTGAGGATAAATTCTCGGTTCTGAAAGTCGAACGATTTCGCGTTGATCTAGCTTCCTATCCATAGATTTATCATCCTTTTCTTTTTTAGCCTATTATATTTATTTTATACTAAGGATTGAAAAAATCCTATTAATTAAGTCTTTTTTGTTATTCTTCAATAACTTATTAACTATGCTGAATTTTTCTAATAAATTAAAAAATTAAATATACACTTTAAACTTAAAAATATAAGAATTGTGGTAAAAAATGGGTATTAGCATTGAACAAATGATGAAAATGTTAAGTAAACAGTTAGGCGTTAGTGAAAAAACTACTTTTGGAGATGTAGTAAAAACTAAAGCCGAAAAAGTCGGAGATAAAGTATTTTTAACATATGTTCGAGATTTCGATAATGGGATTGATGAAAAATACACCTATCGAGACATGCATGAGCTCTCCAATAAATTAGCAAACGGATTACTAAAATTGGGAATAAAACAGAGGGATGGAATTTCTATATTTCAAATTAATAGCCCAGAGTATCTCTTTGTGCTGTTCGCGGCTTTCAAAATGGGGTGTTATTGCGTTTTAGTCAATACTGGCTTGAAAGGTGATGGCTTACAATATATTATAGATCATAGTGATAGTGAAGTCCTCTTTATTCACTGGACATTAATAGATAGATATCTGAATATCAAAGATAAACTCTCAAAAGTTAAGCATGTAATAATAGATACTAACGAAGCTCCAACAGATTTTAAATTACCTGGAGGAGCTTTATCACTTCAAAGTATTATGGATGCTCCCGAAGACGATATTAAAACGGAAATAAATCCCAAAGATATGAGCGTTTTGATATATACATCTGGAACTACGGGTCTTCCTAAAGCAACTACTTTCTTCTATGGAACTTCTCATATGGGAGGTGCACTTACGTATAGCGCTCTTATAGCCTATGGTATGGGGCGTCCAGGAGACACATTTTTTACTTGTTTACCTCTATTCCATGGGAATGCGCTGCAATTAACAGCTTTACCCGGATACTTTGCAGAGTTTCCAGTCATCCTTTCAAAAAGGTTTTCTGCTTCAAGATTCTGGGATATAATTCGAAAATATGAAGCTACATGTTTTAATCTTCTTGGTTCAATGCCGCAATATTTACTGAAGCAACCTAAAAGGCCAAATGATCGAGAGAATAAAGTTTGGCGAGTTAATTCAGCTGCATGTCCTAAAGAACTTATCATAGATTTTGAAGAGCGGTTTAATGTGAAAATGTACGAAGGATATGGAGCGGTTGATGGGGGTTCGTTCTCAAACACGCTCGGAACTTTTGGTAGGAAAAACATACCGGTTGGAACGATGGGAAAACCTCCAGAAGGAAGTACTGCAGAAATAGTTGATGATGAAGGTAACATTTTGGAACCAAATGAAGTAGGAGAACTAGTTTTCTTAGTAAAAGAAGAAGTCGCTAAAGAAAGTCAAGTTAATTATTACAAAGATGAAAAATCTTCAAAAGCAAGAGTTCAAAAAGGTCCTAGGGGCAAGTCATGGTTTCATACAGGAGATCTAGCTACAAAAGATAAAGAAGGATGGTTTTACTTTGTTGATCGGAAAAAAGATTCTATTAGACGGAAGGGAGAAAATATCTCCCCCTTTACCATTGAAAGAGCGATTAACCAACACGATAAAGTACTAGAATCTGCAGCTTATGCCATTAAATCTTCCCAAGTTGGAGAAGATTATGCAGAAGACGAGGTCATGGCCGCTGTGGTAATGAAACCTGGCGAAACGATAACTCCTGAAGAATTACTTGACTTCTGCCAAGATAAACTTGCTTCCTTTCAAGTACCTCGGTTCATAGAGTTTGTGGAGAAACTCCCTAAAAGTGAAGTTCATAGGATAATGAAACGATTTCTTAAAGAACGAGGCGTCTCTGAAAAGACATATGATCGTGAAAAAGCTGGTTATAAAGTTAAAAGAGATTAATTAATCTTTTTTGTCAACTTTTTCACTAGATTCTTCTAAAACTTTGGCAACTTCTAACTCCTTTTCTCTTGTTTGATATCCTGCTTCGAGATATTCTTTCATCCTTTTTTTAGATTCAGGTAACGATGTAGATATATTAAAAAGATGATCTTCTTCAAGTAAAGCTTCTTTTACAGGTAATTCTTCTGCTGCGATAATAGATTTCTTAATCAAAGCTATAGTTTCAGCTGGAACATATGCAATACTATAAGCTAATTCTTCAACAAAATCGCCAATTTTGTCGGATGGTAAAGCTCTGTTAATCCATCCATAACGTTCAGCCATCTCTGCTGAAAATGGAAACACAAAGCTACTTAACATTACTTCTAACGCTCGGGCTCTTCCCAACAAGCGGGTTAACCAGTGTGTACCCCCTCCGCCAGCAATAATTCCTAAACTAGCTTCCCCCTGGGAAAATACTGCTTTTCCTATTGCCCCAAATCTCATATCTAAAGATAAAATAAATTCATTTCCGCCGCCACCTACTATACCCTCGATTTTTGCAATCGTGATTTTCGGTAATGTTCTAAATTCTATAAATCGCTTCTTCCAACCTCCCAAATTGATGGGCTTTGGAGGTGGGTCATCTGGATATTCTGTTAATAAAGAAACATCGTAATGTGAAATAAAAAATTCAGGATCAGCACTCTGAAAAACAATTACTCTTACATTATCATCCCTGGTGACCTGATAAAAAAATCGTTCCATGTCCGCCCAAAACAGCATATCTATCAAATTTGTTGGGGGATTATCAATTGTTACAAAAGCTACTCCTTGATTAACTTCAATTTTAAATACCTTATAATTTTTATATATCATTTCTTTTTATTCTCTCTTCTTTTAATTTCGTATTCTTATACCAGATCATTATCTCAAGTTAATTCAATTAAGGTAAAAAGACCTAATCTAAAAGAAAACAATTTATTTAAAGTTCTCTTGAAAAAACATGCATTACATTAGTGAAACCTAACCATGGTTGTCCTAAGGTGTGAGTAAATGCTATATCTAAGTGATTGTCCGGAACTTGACGTTTTGCGACTTCTTTATCTTTTCTCATTTGCCAAAATACTTCGGCAATCTGGCGCGTCCCAGTTGCCCCAAGTGGATGACCACAAGAAAGTAAGCCTCCACTAGGATTAATAGGGAGATCACCATCTATTTCTACAATGCCATCATTTATCATATTTGCCCCTTCACCTTTTTTACAGAAGCCGAAATCTTCATAGTGAACAAGCTCTGAAACTGAAAAACAATCATGACATTCGCCAAAACCTCTATCGTAGAAGTCTTTTGGTTCAACTCCGGCCATCTTAAATACTTTTCTAGAGGTGTCTGCATCGGTACTTATACCCGGAGGATATGAAGTATCTCCACTTATAAAATGGCTTCCCATAGCACTCGCTTTTATCCAAACTGGTGTGTCAATGTGATGATCTTTGATATAATCTTCACTCATGAGAATCACGGCAGCAGCTCCATCCGTTCGCGGACAACATTGTGATTTAGTTAAGGGATCATTTACCATTACATCATTTAATACCTCATCTACTGTCATTTGTGTTTGAAATTCTGCTTTAGGGTTTTTCGAAGCGTTTTTCCTACTTTTCACGACTATGTTAGCAAAATCCTCTCTTTTCGTTCCAAAAGCTTTCATATGTGCTTGTCCCATTAGAGCAAATCCCGCAGGCATACCTCCTCCAGCCCCTAATGAGACTGGAGAGCCATAACTATATGCTTTTGCTTCGATCTGAAGCCTAGTGCCTCCTCCGACAACCGCCATTGATACATTTTTCATTTTTTCTACTCCCATTGCTATAACACAATCACTCATTCCCGAAGCAATGTCCATATAAGCCATTCGAAAAGCATTTGAACCAGAACTGCAAGCATTCACCACTCGTGTGATTGGAATACCCATTAGCCCTGTTTCATTCATAATTTCATGGCCCGCGCCTACTCCACCGCAAGTTCCATAATAACAGCTCTGGATCAGTTTACGATCAATTCCAGCATTCTCAATCGCATCATTTACTGCCGGTCTTCCAATTTCTTGATATAAAAGTGCATCAAGTCTTCCAAACGGAGATACTCCCGCACCTATAACCCCTACATTTCTCATTCTTAATCCTCTAAAATTTTAAAAACAGTATATTTTTCATTAGGTAGTAGTTCTATTTTTTTTCCTATCTTAACATCATCAAAATTTTCTGTATCAAATGTTCCACTTAAATTAATTGAATCATTACCGTCCTCAGTAAAAAGCTGAACAATACCAAAAATTCTCTGTTTATCTTTTGGTTTCTTCTTATACGTAGTTGAATAGGTAACGATTTCACCTATTGGGCCAATCAAAATACTCGAGAAATCAGTTCCTTGACATTTATTACAATAAGTTCTTGGTGGAAATCTGATATTCCCGCAAATGTTGCATTTTACAGCATTTACTCTATTTCCAATTAACATTGGTACTTTTTGACGTGTTATTAGGTTTTCCATAGGCATTTCCATCTATTGTTGTTCAATACGGTTCAAACTTTTAAATTGTGAGTTATACATATAATTTTCTATAGGGTTTAATTAAATTTTTAAGGCAAACGATCTTAAATAAGCTAAGAATAATCAGACAACTATTACTAAATGGTAATAAAGATGACTATTTCTAAGAAAATACCTGATAAAAATTGGACCGTGGATGAGCTAAAAAATCTCTCCTATGATGAGTTGATGGAACTATACAAATCGTTGCCATCGGTAGAATTTGACAAAATGGATGGTGAATACGATGCTACAATGCTTAAATACCCAACTGAAAGAGGGAGAATATTAGGAGAATGGACGCTTTATGGAACGGGATCCAGTTATTGGATAGGTAAAGCTTTTACAGCTTCTTCAGAAAATCCAGAATTCAGAGGAGAAGGATATAACAAGTTCAGAGTCGATGGTAAGGAAGTTCGTCATACTCGGTTCGCTTCGGATATGCATGAATCAATGGTCGATGACAAACTTGTATTTAGAATGCGGTATTCTCCTTTTAAGAATTTTTCAGGTAGTGTGGATATGATCGATGAGGTAAGATTCCTTCAAGAGGATTTATGTCTATGTATTGGTACCTATAACCCTGAAAAACTTCCACCCGATTTTTTCTGTCTGTTTGGACCGTTGAACGAATACGATCATAGTACAGAATGGCCGTACGGAAATGAAATTAGGAGAATGTCTAAAATTCCATTTACATTGGATAACTATCCTTTTCCCGAAGAACTCAAGAAAGAATAGAAAAACTTCATTCTCAATCAATTTTTTAAAAATTTATTTATTCTTGTATTTAGGGCGTCTACCTTCCCACACTGCTTCAATGTATATAACTTAATAATAAGTTTTTATACGACTAGATCTTACAATTAACAATTTATTAGCTACCGAGAAAAAATAAGTATCATGAGTTTAATCATTTTTATTATTACAAGTCTTATTATAGCCGCATGTTTAGCATATTTCTGGTATTTGTATCAAATCCGACGTGCTACAAAAGGAGATTATGATATTATAAGAAATGGATACTGGCAGACAAATCGACGAGGAGAAGGGAGTAAAGAAGCTTTAAGGATTCATAGAGCTAGAATCGCTAAGCGTGCCGGTTTTGGTATGAATCGCGATGAAGCAATTTACTGGGGAGCCGATTTCGATCCTCATGGTAACCGGATTACATATAATCATAAATATAGAATCGAGGGGGTTGATCTTGATACCCGATGGTGGTGTCTATCCATAAATCGCGACGGATTTTTTATTCCTAATCAATTTGACCGATATTCCTTTTCCAAAACTGATGTTAAGCGTAAACCAGACGGTTCTTGGGTAATAAAATTATCAACTGAAGAACAAGAAGGTAATTGGATTCCATTAGGAGATGAGGATGGGCATTTTCGAATTACTCTACGCTGCTATAATCCCAAACCTTCGATGATTGCAAATAGTGAAAGTGCAAATCTCCCACAAATTATTCTTGAGGATTGACTATGCCAACAATATTTATTCAGATTATAGTCTGGATTATAATAACCCTGATTCTCTCAAGACTATTATTTATCCTTGGAATAACCCTATATACCTACTATCTTACGGATAAGCGACTGAAAGGATTTCCGAATTATCGTTTTCCAAATATTTTTTTACACGGACCGGTAACTTCAGCAAAATCTCGTCTTGTACCTTACCCAACACCCCATGCTATGGTTTCTTCATGTTTCTATAATGTTCATAAAGAACTACTAAGGATTAAGGCGAAAGTACCTGAAGGTGTTTACTGGTCAATTACTTTTTTTGCTAGAAACCAAGATTGTTATTTCACTTTGAATGACTTAGATGCCAAACAAAAGTATGGACATAAAGTAGAGATCATTCTAAAAAAGCGATCTAAATTTTATGCGAGGAAAAAGAATGAAATTATTGTATCGGCACCCCGCTTTAGCAAAAAGGGATTGATTTTAATTAGGTATATCATGATGGATCCAAGTGATAAAGAAGAAATAAATAGAATCGTCCAGATACAAAAAAAGGTTACTGCTAAATCTAAAAAATATAAAAACAAAAATTAATATACTATTTACTCAAAACTAGCTCTTAAATAGTATTTTTAATTTGATAATTGATAAGTTTTACCTGTTTCAAGAAATTTTTTGAAGTTTTCTGGTCTGGTATTAGGAGGTACTTCGCAACCAGATGACAAAATATGACCTCCATCAACTCCAAGTTTGTCAATGAGTTTTTTAACGTAATCTTCCACTAGTTTTGGTGTTCCTATAGAAAATAGAGAAGCACTTACATCACTCATAATACATAAATGATCTTTAAGGATTTCTTTCGCTCTAAATATATCTGTAAGTCCATCAAGGTCGATTATGCATGAAGCCCTTGGTAGCTCCTTAAAATAAGGAATATTTAAATCCCAACATTGATCAAGATGAAGCCATGTTATGATTCCTTCGTCATACAAACCTTCTACTATTCTTTTAGTATAGGGCCACCAAAATCGTTCAAAAATTTTTAAGGGATAAATAGCACCTTCTGCTCTCTCTTCCGGTATAAAAACCACATTGCTAGCAGTTCTTTTGCATTGCGCCGCAACAGTTTTTATAAGTTCGTCTGTCATTTTATCGAGTGCGACATCAACCAACTCAGGTCGGTAATAGAGATCTTGTGTGAATTTTAACAATGACCGATTTAATGAAAGCGTGAAAAAGGGGTGTACCCGATTGGCCCCTACTCTCATTCCAATTTTTCTTTCTACTATCCATTCTTGCCAACCTTTTAACCCTAGTTCAAAAAATTGTTTTCTAGCCTCTTCTACATCTTCGGGTGTCCAGTCACTGATGCGATAAATATACTCATCTGCGACAAATTTATACCAACCAACATCAGCTACAGTTTTATAATCTTCTACTTTCATCCACTCTCCTTCATCAAACTGCCCAAAATAATTCGGGCCATCCGGTAATTCTTGTCCTGGCGCTTTAAATTTAAATCCGCCTAGTATATATCCCTTTTTATAAAGTGGCAATGAGGTGTATCCATCCCATCCTCCAAACTCATCAAAAAATTTAACCATTGCATCAAGAGCTTTAATTGGTTCTTTATGCATTTCCGCGGAAGATAATCCATAATAATGTGCGGGTAGATCCATCCCTACAATAGGAGCAATAGGTACTCTATCTGGTTTTTCCAGATTCATTGCTGCAGTCATTCTTTCTTCTGGAGTCATGTATTCTTCTTTCATTTTTAAGTTCCTCCTCGTGCTTTAATTGAAACTCTTGCTTTAATCATCTCCAAGCAATATTGAACTCCTTCCATTGCATCTATCGTTTGAAAATCTGCTCCAATGTAATCTTTCACAAGTGGGGTTGTAATTCCTCCACCTACCATTATCTTCAATTTATTACGGAATCCTGCTTCTTTCAATTTATCAATTACCTCTTTCATTGGATCAAAGGTTATTGTAAGAAGAGATGAAAATCCAAGAAAATCGGGTTGAATTTCTTTTACTTTCTCAACTATAATATCTGGATTGACATCTACACCTAAATTATAAACTTCAAAACCTTCTATTTTAAGTAGAGTGGCAAAAATATCCTTGCCTAAATCATGAATATCTCCTTGGATTGTAGCAAGTATTATTTTTCCTTTAACATTTCCCTCTATTTTTATTTCACCTAATTGAGGTTCGATAAGTTCCATTATTTCTCTAAAAAGATCACCTGAGAGCATTAATTCCGCGAGAAAATATTCTTTATTTTTGTATTTCTCGCCAACTAATTCCATACCTCGCTTGCTTTCTTCGAAAATCTTCATTGGATCGCCACCTTGATTGAGACGTTCCTTCACTTCAGATAAAACTAAATCTCGTTCAAGTTCAATTAGATTCTTTGTTAATTGTGATGACATGATTGCAGAGAAATGATTGAAGTTATAAAAATCTTTTAAAAAGTTCAAAAAAGTACTTCATTTTATTCTAATAATTTGTAATTTGTTTTCCTCCTCGTTCTAAAACAAGTAGGGATATTTAATTTGTTATTTATTCTTGTATTTAGGGCGTCGCCCTTCCCACATTGCTTCTATACCTTCTTTATAGTCCTCTGTGGAGGAGACTAAACCAAATCCATAAGCGTCTAACTCAAGACCGATATCTAAAGGAATAGAATTACTATAATTAACTATTTGTTTTGCTATACCGACAGCAATGGGAGCGCTATTCGTTGCTAGTGATTTAGCGATCTTGTACACTCTTTTTTCAAATCGATCTTCTTTGAAGATTTCATTAACTAATCCGATTTCATAAGCCCTCTTAGCTGATATCGTTTTCCCTGTTAGAATCATCTCCATAGCCCTACCTAGTCCGATATTTCTTGCAAGCAGATGTGTTCCGGCATTACCGGGAAATAAACCAACCAGTACTTCTCCAAAACTAAAACTAGCCGTTTCTTTAGCGTACCTCAAGTCACAATTCAAAGCTAATTCTAACCCTGCTCCAATTATTAACCCTTCAATAGCAGCGATAACCGGCTTACCAAGGTCTCTGAAACTTTTGAAAATACGCGTCATTCTAGATACATATTTTTTAGTTAACCATGGCGTAGTTTCTTCAGAAGTTGTTCCCACTAAACCTGAGCCGCTTGAAAAACAGTTTTTAGAGCCTTTGATAAGTATTACTCGCGTATCAAGATCAAATCGGAATATTTCAGGTATAAATCTTAGTTCCTCTAATAAACCTGGGCCCATAGTATTTACCCGTTTATCATTTGGATTCAAGGGAGGATGATTCATAATCAATGTAGTAACAAAGTTCTCTCGATCTCTTATGATTTCAATATGTTCGAACTTGGATTCAATATCTTCAATATTTTTTATAAATTTCTCAACCATAATTCAATTCACATTTATTTTTAGTGATTATAATTTAGGATGAAATGAATTTATAAATTTACTATATTTAAATTTTATATTCTTCTCTAAAACTATGAGAAAATTTTACACTTTTGGCAATAAACACGAAAGTCCCAATTACTTTCTAGAGAAAATGGGAACATTCAAATTTTTGTGATTATTTTCCTTGATGAACTTAAACAGTACGAGATGAATCATTATTAGCGATAAAGTAAATATTATAGGAGTAGGACATATTAAATTCGGTAAGAATTTTGATAAAACCGTAAAAAGTATGACAGGCGAATCTTTAGAGTTAGCTTTAAAGGATTGTGAATTACAGAAAAAAGATATTCAAGCAGCTTGGTTTAGTAATTCTGGATGGGGTCAGTCTGAATTCCAACATTGCATAAGAGGAC
>JAHLWV010000454.1 GCA_019057735.1 Promethearchaeota archaeon
GAAACACAACCCACATTTCATGCAAATATCTCCGTCAATTTCAAGAGTGTCTGCCTCCACTACAATGGCATTTACAGGACAGATCGCAGAGCACCATCCGCATTGACAGCATACGCCAGCTTGGAAAACTATAGAAACAGGCTCAAAATACTGCTCAGTTGGTAATTCTTTCAATTGGTATCTATAAAAGTATTCCTTAACCTCTACTTCTTTTTCTTCTCCTTTAATTTTTTTAACAACTGTTTTAGTTTTTATCTCTACATGCTCCTGAACATATCCTTGCTCTTTTAGGTAAATGACATCTCTGATAACGTTCTCATAGGGAAAATCTTTGATTTCCTTAACAATTTCTTCTAAAAATAAAGGATTTTTACCTACTAGTTTTTCTAAAACTAATTTCCGCTCTGTTTCAGCGTCAATCATTGCATCGAGGATTTCGTAAAATTCACCTTCTGGAAATTTACCAACTTTCAAGATTTCATCTTTAGCCTCAAAAAATGCTCTAATCTGAAAATTTCCCGAGGCTTGATATGTGGCTTCCATTAAATCATCAGGTGAAATACCCTTAAATGAATTCTTATTTACAATTTGAACCATTTTTCATTCTTTTACCTTTTTATTCACACTAAATTTTATTAATTAATAAAAATCTTATTAAACTCCTTTTCCTTCGCAAGGTTAGTCATCCTATAACTATAATTTCTTTATAGGATTCATCCTACAGGAGTAATTACTTCTTGCTTTACCTTTTCAACATCCATGGATTTTATCGGATTGGGTCCAGACCGTTTGATTTTTTCGTACGCATCCTCGACGCTTTTAACAAGCTTATCTGCTTCTGCTCCACTTAACCAATACATATTGATTCGTTGGTTTCCATAACCTCTAGAATCCAATATTCTATTAGCTAAATCAACATGTCTTTGGGCAGTAAAGTTGCCTTGCTTGAAATCACATTCATTTGGTCGTCATCCAACAATCATGACTCCATCAGCCCCACCTTTTATCCCATATAAGATGTGTCTTACGTCAACTCTTCCCGTACACCTTACTTTTATGATTTTGACAGATGTCGTGTATTTCATTCGAGAAACACCAGCTAAATCAGCAGCAGAATAACCTCATTTCAAGCAAGCAAACATCAGAATTTTATAATCGTTCTCCATTTGGTTTAACCTCCTTCTAACATTCCGTCAATTTCAGTAAATAATTGATAATCTCTATAGTATCTAATATCTATCGCGTGAGTAGGGCAACAAGTAGCGCAGATTCCACACCCATCGCAATTAATTTCGTCAACAATTGCCTTTTCTTCGTCAACGACAGTTATTGCATTTTTTGGGCAAGCTTTTTCGCATCTCTTACAAGCAATACAGATGTCATTAGAAACGTCTGCTATTATTAATTCTATATCTACTTCTCCAGGAGCGGTTAATTCAGCAACTTTACTTGCGGCCGCTCTAGCTTGAGAGACTGAATATGCGATATCTTTTGGGCCTTGAGCAAATCCGGCAATGAAAATACCCTTTTTTTTAGTTTCTTGTGGCATTAATCCAAAGTGAGACTCTGTTAAGAAACCATTACGATCAGCGTCTAAGTTTAATACTCTTGAAATTTGCTCCGTACCCTTTGAAGGCAATGCGGCAGTAGATAAGATTACTAAATCCGCGCTAATTTTAATGATTTCGTCGGTTAACGACGAATACACTCGAACGTTTACATTTTTAGTCTCCGGGTCTTCAGAGAATTCTCCAACTTTTCCTCGAATCATTCTTATATCTGATTCCTTAGCGCGCTGATAATATTCTTCGAAGCCCTTTTCGTTAGTTCTCATGTCAATATAACAGATGGTAATGTTAGCGTTAGGGAATTCTTCTTTAAGCAATTTTCCGTTTTTTAGAGCTAACATACAACATACACCGCTACAATAAGGTCTTTCTGTGTTCCGGCTTCCTACGCATTGAATAAACACAATTTCCTGGGGTTCCTTTGAATCTGAGATTCTGTGAACATGTCCTTCTAATGGTCCATTTGGAGCTAGAATTCTTTCAAGTTGGGGTTGGGTAATGACATTTTCAAACTTTCCATATCCATACTCTCCGTATGGTTCGTAAATATCCCACCCCGTTGCTACAATAATCGATCCTACCTTGAAAGTAACTTCTTCAGGTACTTGACTAAAATCTATAGCATCTAATTCACAAGCTTCAACACAGCTAAAGCATTCTACGCACACATCCCTATGAATGTCATATAAGAATGGGACGGCTTGTCCAAATGCAATATCTATGGCTCGTCTCGGTCCTAAGTGTTCGTCGAAGAAATTTGAAGTAAAAATAGGACAAACTTCCGTACAAGCCCCGCATCCGTTACATTCATTGTTTACGTACCTTGGTTTCTTTTCCACGATGACATTATAATTTCCAACGTAGCCCTCAACTCTTTTCACTTCACTATAGCTGAGAATTTCTATATTTTCATGCCGATTGACTTCGAGCATAACAGGACCACAGATTCATATCGAACAGTCGTCGGTAGGGAATGTTCTATCTAATTCGGCCATCCTACCGCCTATTGTAGTTTTGCTTTCAACAAGAAACACTTTTATTCCTTCGTTTGCTAGATCTAAAGCAGCGTTCATTCCGGCTATACCCCCACCTACAACGAGAGTAGCTTTTTCGACGGGAACCGTTCTTACGGGAACCGGCGCCAAAGTCTTTGCTCGGTTAATTCCGCTGTTAACCAGTATTTTTGCTTTTTTCAATGCTTCTTCATTATCTTCAGTACACCAAGCACAATGTTCTCTCACATT
>JAHLWV010000455.1 GCA_019057735.1 Promethearchaeota archaeon
GCATTTGTTAAATTAGATAAGGGAATAGAGGGATTTGTACCCATGTCTGAAATAGACTGGGAGAGAATTAAACATCCGAGTGATAAATTAAAAAAAGATAAGGAATATGAGTTTAAGGTAATAAAAATAGATAAAGAAAAATTACAGCTGACTTTAAGTAAAAAAAGATTAATGCCAGACCCCTGGTTAGAGATTAAAAATAAATATAAAGTTGGAACTTTAGTGGAAGGTAAGGTAGTAAATCTTACCGATTTTGGAGCTTTTGTAAACTTAGAAGAAAATATTGACGGCTTAGTCCCCTTATCAGAAATATCCCATAAAAAAATAGATAATCCGAAAAGTGTTCTTTCGGTGGGAGAAGAAGTGACAGCTTTGGTGATAAAATTGGATAGTCGAAGGAAAAAGATAAGTTTAAGTATTAGACGAGCTGAAAAAGAAGAACAAAAAAGATTTATGAAAGAGTATAATAAAAAACAGAGTGTAGATAAAATATTGTTTAAGGATTTATTTGGAGACTTGTTTACAAAAAAATAAATTAGTCGTTAATGAATATGGTGGTAATTGTATAAATGAAAATGCCTAAAAAAGCTTTTTTCAACCAAAGAATTGGAGAAATTTTAATTAGCCAAGGTTTGATTACTCCCCAGCAATTAGAAAAGGCTCTTAAAATACAAAAAGAGGGAAATGAAAAACGGTTAGGTGAAATATTAGTTGAAATAGGGGCAATAAGAAAAGAAGAGTTATATGAAACTTTGCAATATATTTGTGAAACTGAATACGTAGATCTATCGAATTATGTGATAGACCCAGAAGTAATATCTGTTATACCAGAAAAAATCGCATTGCAATTTAAACTAATTCCTATAAGTAAAAATGACGATGAATTAATTATTGCTATGGCTAATCCTTTAGATGTTTATGCTGTAGATTTTGTTAAAGATTATACCAAGATCAAGAAGATTAAGTGTATGTTAGCTCCCGAAGAAGATGTTATGAATGCCATAAATAATTATTATGAATTGGGTGAGTACGAAGACATAATTGAAAAATTAGGAACAGAAATAGTATTTAAAGAAGAGGAAGAAGAGGAAGATTTAAAAAAATTAGAAGCGATTAGTAAAGAAGCTCCCATTATACAGCTCGTAAACATGTTAATTGTACAAGGGGTAAAGGATAGAGCGAGTGATATTCATATTGAACCGAATGAAGTAGGGTTGTTAATTCGTTTTCGTGTTGATGGGATGTTGCATGATATTAGAACTTTACCAAATAAAATTAAGCTTGCGGTTATATCTCGGGTAAAAATATTAGCTAAGATGGATATTGCAGAGAGACGTCTTCCCCAGGATGGACGTTTTCAGGTAAAATTTGGAACTAAAGAAGTAGATTTAAGAGTTTCTACCATTCCCACAGTATTTGGAGAAAAAGTTGTTTTAAGATTATTAGATAAAAGCAAAGGTCTAATATCGTTAGAAAAACTGGGCTTCTTACCTGATCAATTAACTCAATTTGAATCAATAATTTCAAAATCTTATGGAATAATTTTACTTACCGGCCCTACTGGCAGTGGTAAGACTACTACTTTATATGCTGCTTTAAATAGAGTAAATTCTAAGGATAAAAATATTATTACTGTTGAAGACCCGGTAGAATATAAGTTAGATAGGATAAATCAAATCCAGGTAAAACCTAAAATAAACTTGATTTTTGCCAATGCTTTACGTTCGATTTTACGGCAGGATCCAGATATAATAATGGTAGGAGAAATACGAGACACCGAAACTGCTCAAATTGCAGTTCAAGCTGCATTAACAGGACATTTAGTTTTTAGTACCCTCCATACTCATGATGCTGCGAGTGCCTTAACCCGTTTGATTGATATGGAGATTGAACCATTTTTAATTTCATCTTCAGTAATAGGAGTATTAGCCCAGAGATTGGTTAGAGTTATTTGCGAAAAATGCAAAGAAGAATATATACCTGAAGAATATGTTTTACGTGGTCTTAATATTGAAAAAGAATTGAAGAATAAAAAAGATAAATTTACCTTGTTTAGAGGAACAGGTTGTTCTTTTTGTAAAAATACCGGATATTACGGAAGAACTTCTATATATGAACTTATTGTCTTAGATGAAAAGATTAGATCATTAATAATATCAAAAGCCTCAAGTAATATAATCAAAAATGCTGCTATAAAAAAAGGAATGAAAACGCTAAAGGATAGCGGGTTGGAAAAAGCAATGCAGGGAGTTACTACTATAGAAGAATTATTAAGAGTTGCAGGATAGAAGAACAGTATATAGTATTTAGTATATAGTATATAGTAAGGAAAACAAGAGGGAGAAGAACAATTCAAGTGCAAGAGCAAAAGTCAGAATAAAACTTTATCTTGTATCTCGTTAGGAAAATAGAATTCAGAAAGAAGGAGACAGAATTCAGAATTCTATCTCCTTCTTTATTACTAAATACTAAATGCTATATACTATATACTAGTTTATATTCTGACTCCTGGCTCCTGAATACTGAATACTTGAGCAAGTAATTTTAAAAGAATGGAGTATATTTTTATGAACTACATGACTAGCAATGAAATCAGAGAAAGTTTTTTAAAATTTTTCGAAAGCAAAGGGCACAAAATAATGCCCAGTGCTTCACTCGTACCTTCAGATCCCAGTATTTTATTGACTATTGCCGGTATGGTTCCCTTCATGCCAATATTTTTAGGCCAGGTCAAATCATCGTTAAAAATGGCTACTACCTGTCAAAAATGTGTCCGAATAATCGATATTGAAAATGTAGGCAGGACTGCCC
>JAHLWV010000081.1 GCA_019057735.1 Promethearchaeota archaeon
AATGTTCATACAAATTTGATCTTCTCTCAGTAGAAATTGATGACGCTTTAATAGATGTACATCTTTCTGATGCTGCGGTATCTGATTTCTTAGCTTCTCTTTAAAGGGTAGTTTCTAATCTTTTCATTTTATAGAAATCTGAACGATGAAACGCAATGAATGAAAATTCACACTAATTTTTTGAAAATAAATTACTATTTTGCATTTTACAATATTCTAAATACCTTTAAATTAGCATAACTATTTTCTCAATAGAAAATATAAATTTTATAAAAACACCAAAAATAATTCTAATTAACTTTAGAATAGATAATTATTAAAAAAAAAAATAAACTTCGTGGAAATTATGGAAAAAAAAAGCGCAAAAATCAAAATTGACAGCTATTCTGGTCCTTTCGGGCAAATTAAAGGATTTGAATTCACCGCTGGCAATATCATAAGCGAAGGAGATGAATCAGAATGGGAACCAATGGGACCCCATCCAAAACCTGAAATTCCGACACTTCGATCCTGGTTTTTTAAGCTCATGGAACGATATAAACCATTTTATATGCCTATCTGCGACCTCTGTTGTTTATGTACTTATGGAAAATGCAACCTCTCAAAAGGGAGAAGGGGGGCATGCGGTATTAACTCGGAGACACAACAATCGAGAATTGTCGAAATAGCTTGTTGCGTGGGGGCAGCTTGTCATTCATCACATGGTGATCATTTACTCCATTGGCTAAAAGAGAAATACGGAAATGTTCCTATAAACATGGGAAATAGCATTGCCGTTGAAATGCCAATGACTCGATTAATTGTTGGCATGAAACCTGAAAATCTCGAGGACTTAGAAACTGCAATGAATTGGGTTCACTTTACCATCACTCAACTTTTATCTGCTGGTCATACTGGCCAAGAATCAAGTAATCTTGATTTTGAAGCGAAAAGCTTCTTAGCTGGTCTATGCGATACTGTTGGAATGGAAGTTTCTGATGTAGCGCAAATGGTAGCCTACGGGATGCCAATAGGTGATCCAGATGTTCCAATTGTTGAACTTGGCATGGGAACAATGGATACAAATAAAGCAACAATTCTTATGATCGGACACAACGTAGCTCCAGGAGTAGAGTTAGTTGATTATATGCGAGAAAAAAATTACGATGAAAAAATCGATGTAGGAGCAATTTGTTGTACTGCTCACGATTTAACTCGATATTACGAAGGTGCTAAAGTTATTGGTTCTTTTTCGAGACAAATTCCTTACATTCGCTTAGGTTTTGCGGATGTTGTCATGGTTGATGAGCAATGTGTTAATTTGAGGACATTTGAGGAAGCTAAAGCTGTCGGGGCACCTTATATTACAACTAACGCAAAAGTTATGGGGGGTTTAGTTGATAGAACTGACGATCCTGTATCAGAAATCATTGACGACTTAGTAAGTGGGCGAGAACAAGGCGTATTAATATTAGATCCCATTAAAGCTGGAGTTGTAGCAGCTGAAACTGCGATCAAAATTAAACCGCTAAGAAAAGGGAAGAGTGCTGTACCAGATGATGAGGGTTGTCAATCCATGGCTATGAGGTGTAATGGTTGTGGAAACTGCCAGAGAAATTGTCCAAACGATCTCCCTCTTGTAGAAGGAGTTAATCTTGCAAAAGATGGAAATTTTACATTCTTAGGCGACCTATTTCATGAATGTCTCGGTTGTGGAAGGTGCGAAGAGGATTGCATGCAGAATGTTTCTCCTCTTACTTTAATAAATCATGGAGCAAGAGATTATATTAAAAACGAAAAATATAATTGTCGTTCCGGAAGGGGACCCATTCTCGACACGGAAATACGAAATGTTGGCGCTCCTATCGTTTTAGGCGAAATTCCTGGAATTGTTGCATTAATCGGTTGCAGCAATTATTCTCACGAAATTCAAGAATTACATACGATGGCGGAAGAATTCTGTAAACGTAATTATATCGTTCTTGTAAGTGGTTGTGCTGCCATGGATATTGGTTTGGTTAAAGATGAGGAAGGAAAAACCATTTATGATCGGTATCCAGGAAATTTTGATAGAGGCTGTATTGTAAATGTTGGATCCTGTGTAGCGGATGCTCACATTGCCGGAGCAACTTGTAAAGTTGCTAACATATTCGCTAGAAGACCTCTAAGGGGCAATTATGAAGAAATAGCAGATTACATTTTAAATCGTGTAGGTGCTGTTGGGGTTGCCTGGGGGGCTTATTCTCAAAAAGCAGCTAGTATCGCAAGCATGGCAAACGGTTTGGGTATACCTGCAGTTATTGGACCACACGCCTCAGAATATAGGCGGTTATACATAGGTCGGTCAGATGACGAAGATACATGGAAAGTTTACAACGCAAGAGATGGAACAGAAAATAATTTGATTGGACCTGCACCTGAGCATCTTTTGACAACCGCAGAATCAATAGAACAAGCAATTTGCCTTGTAGCAAAATTAGTAATAAGACCTGCTGATAACAGTAAAGGTCGCATGATTAAATTGTCTCATTGGATTGATTTGGAGCGAAAATATAAGGGAGTAGACTTTCCAAACGATTTGGAAAGGTTCATTCGGGTTGAAGCTGATATTCCTATCAACATGAAAACAGAAATTCAACAATTTCTTAAAGAAAAAGATTGGCAACCTAAAGAAATTATTGACCCTACCCTTTTGAAAAGAATGTGTCGATAATTAATTCATTTTTTTTTTTTAATTTCTTTTAAAAATAGATAAAGGTAAATTAATTTACTTTAAAGTCAATTCATATAACCAATCAAATTTAGTAAAATAAAGTTTAGTTTTATATTCAAGTTTAAACAAATCTAATTATTAATCAAAACTTTCTATTTACCAAAAAATTAAAAATAAATAATAATACAAATATGAGGATTAAATATGGTAAGATATCTAAAAGACAATAAATTCGTAATTGGAATTCTTGTAGTTACCATTATATTTTCAGGGGTAACTATCAACAATTTACCAACCTTTCAACCTTTAAAACGAATTTTAACGATTAATGGAATAACATATGACTTTAATGCTTATCCTTCTTTAAATGACGAACAAATTGCTCTTTTCAATAATCTTAGAAGGCTTATTTCAACTGAACCTGTAAATTCGTTTGATAATTGGAATGCAGACTATTTCGTTGGATTTCTTCATTATTTGTTTGCCTTTGCAGATTACGCAATGTCCGGCATGTTTGAAACTACTCCTGGTTACAGGACAGATTATTATCGTGATACCGCATATAACCTGATAAAGAAGATGAACACCACTATATCAGAATTTGGTAATGATTCTATCGAATATATTGAGTGGGGTCGCACCAATTATCCTTCTTACTATTGGCCAAACGCTACTGATCCATCTGATCTGTATATGGGTGGTTATCGAGGTCCAGCAAATATAATGTGGACAGCCCATTTTACATTAATGGAAACTTTGTTCGAACGATCTTTTAATGAAAGTATATTTTTAGATGAAATTGATTGGTTTATAAACGATTGGAATAACTCGCTCACTACTGATGGCTATGGAAATCTGACAGTTGGAGGAATTTGGGGTGTTGGCTTAATTCCATGTGAACCTTACATAGTATTTTCTCAGTGTAACAGTATTGCTATCTATTGCACGGAACTTTACGATAATCTATACGGAACTTCTTTTATGAATATGTGGGATTATGGTCTCAATTTTATGAATACAGTAATGCATGATGAATACGATTTATTCATAGACGGTTATTATATTCAAGAACCTATAGGATCATCGGGTGGAATGGGTTCTGGTGCCCCATTGACCATACCTGGACCTGCAGTTAACAGATTTTTTGATGATGGACGCTCAGCCGAGTCTTCCTATAGTAATGCGTGGACATTAGCACTACTAGAATATACTCAACCAGAAGAAACTATTACTGATTATCCGTTGTTTGTAGAAAAATATGGAATAGCTGTCAGTGGAGATCAAATGTATATGTCTGGCTCGTTTAATAATCCATCCTTTGCTTCCATAACTGATATGTTAGGGACTATGTTTTCATGTGTGCTTGCGAAACAAAGAGGCGATGTAAATACAGTACAGAGAATCCAAAATTTTTTATTCAATGGGTATAATCAAGTTTGGTCAGCAGACAAAAGAGAAATGTACTACGATACCAGTAGCTTATTTGAATTTTTATCACCGGTACTAGCAGCACTCCGTATCTGGACTACAACCCCTATAACTTTACCTGATCTTGCTGACGCCCGTCCTACGGTCTTCTGGGAATACCCATTTATATCTCAAGCCGACGATGATAAAATTTGGGTCTATTATGCCAAATGGGACCCAACAAACCAAGTCTTTCTTTTAAATATCAAAGTTGATAATACCGCAACTTTAACATTTAGCAACTTTGATCATATTCCTGTGGCACATGGAGAAGGATCTCAAGTTTCTTCGCTCACTATTTCAGGGAGTGATCATACTTTAACTTTGGAACCGGGATCCTACAATTTTGTAATAGTATAGGAGGTATAAAAATGAGCGAACAGAAAAAAAATAAGGTGAGAAAAATTTCTGCTAACTTTCTTCTTAAGAAATTTCAAATTCAATCTTTAAAAGCGTCGCTGATGACATTATTATATGCAGTTATCGCAATAGTAATCTTTCTTTTATTGTCATTAATTCCTCAACCATTCGTTGTAGTTGGATTATTCAAGTTTGGTTTAATCTTACCCTTAGCAATAATTCCTACGATAGCTGCAATCCGAGGCCCCCTTGTCGGTTTTATAACAGGCTACTTTGGAACTTTTCTCTTTGATTTGCTGTTTTTTCGTGTTATTCTATTCATGACGATTCCCTATTTACCCTACGGACTCTTAGGCTTTTTAATTGGTTTAGCGAATTATAAAATAAATAAGGGTAGATCATTGGCAAAACTATCTATTATTTCCACACTTGCTTTTTTACTCTCAGTGATATTACTTACAATCATAGGATTAACAATTCAAGAAATATCAGTTTTAGTTTTACTTGGATATGTTGTGTTACCATTACTAGGCATGGGAATTCCCTCTATTTTTCTCTTGACGCCATTATATACTAGGTCATGGCATATAATGGTTTACAATGTCTACCCTTCTTTAATAACTTTAATGGCAAAACTTAAATCTAGAGAAGAATAACAACTTTAATAATCACTTTTTTTTTATTTGCACAATTAACTATAAGAGCATTATTATGGTTGATAAACAATTATTGAAACTCTCCAAATTATGCGAACACTGGGCAAATCACAACGATTCTCATAAAGATAGTTTCATAAAATGGCGAGAAATCGCAAGAGAGAAAGATTTACTTTCGGTTGTAGAAAACTTAAATAAAGCCATCGAGATGATGGATAAAAGTACAGAATTTTTACTTTTAGCAAGAAAAGATCTTGAAAAGTAAGTAGAAATATTGGAATTTAAGGTATAAATATGTTAAAGGAACAAATTAATCAAAGGTAGCAGCTGTTGCTTGAAATATTCGATTTTCTCCTTTAATAGCTCAAAGCTTTCACTAAGCAACCACAAATATACTGGTATTTTTAGCTCAGAATATTCAAAAAGTTTTTCACCGCGAATGGAGAATCCATTCAAGGGAAAATTAAGTGTTATTGAAGATTCTCTAGTTAATCCTATCGAAGTATGAAAGTTCGAAAGTGTTTGCATAATTAGTGCTGTATTATTTAGTAAGGCTTCATCAATATCTGAGCTCGTGAAGCTTCCAAAGATTAAACCATCCATCGAAATTAAGCTTGCAGCTTTACCTTCAATAGTATGAGTAAAATCCTCTATGATGTTCTCAATTATCTCTGAAGTTTCAGAAACTAATTTCAGAGCTTCGCTGAACATTTGCATTATAGTCTCTTTCTGATATATAGTTGTATCAGAATAGCTGATTGAATAATTTTCATATTCGCCCATAATGTTATTGAATTTATTTTTTATCGCAGTTACATTATTTTGCCATTCGAGAGAAGTGCGAATATCTTTATCGCTTTTTGAGAGTACTATTAAGATTGGAGGGAATTCATTTAATTCAATCAATGCTTTTAATACTTGACGGAAGTAATTTGCAGCTTCAGCAAATCTATCATTATCTTGGGTGTCAATAACGTAAAGTATCAAATCGGCTTCAGTAAAGAATAATTCCGGTCTGTTAAAATAAAGTTTCTCTCGATATTGCACCTGACCTCCTAAATCCCAGCTAAGAATTGGATATCCAAAAAAGTCTAATCTCTCACGTTTAACCCCTCTTGTGGGGAGAAGAGACTTAATAATTGAAAATTTATCCTGGAGAACTGCTAAAATGCTAGTTTTTCCCCCATTATCCAAACCTATCATCAAAATTTTCTTGTGCGTTTTGATTTTCTCTCTGATTGCTTTTTCAAGTACTTGTGCGATCTTTACCCATTTGTGAAGAATTTTAGGAGGAATTTCTTCGATAGTTGGAAGACTCTCGATCGATAATTTCGCTAGTTCCTCGATGGTTTTTATGTTATTTTCTACTAATTTGTCTGAAGAAATTTGATCAATTCCAATTAACGAATCTGGTTTAAATTTTAACGCTTCATCTAATTCGTTGATTATTACAGACCTTTTGAAAAAGTCTTTAATCACAACGCTTTTTGTCTCCTCTTCAGACATAATACATCGGATTTAAAATCAATTTTACTTTAATTTATAGTGTAACTTAATTTTATAGTAAAATATCTAATTAATAAAATTTTAGTTTTGTGAAAAAACATAATTATTTATTCTATTTGTATCATATAAAAATTAGAAATAATTAAGGGCTTTAGTAAGAGCTTAAATGGTATTTGAATTTGTCCGAACGGCACCCAGAAAACATAGTTGTTTGTATCGACACATCTAGATCAATGTATCGAGCAGATTATACCCCAAATCGATTCGAATGTAGTATAGATGCTTTGAAAAAATTAATTAGTGAGCGATTTGCTCAAGATACCTCGAGCGCGTTTGCAATTATAACTTTTTCGAATAAGCCAAAAAAAATAATTGATTTTACAAACGATAAAAATAAACTTTTTGAAGTGTTAGATGTTTTAGAGGTTTCTGGAAAATCTGCTTTGGGAGAAGCCTTAGGGCTTTCTATTAAATTAATTATTTCTGAATTACGGAAGATCGCCGCTAAAATTCCTCGAATCCTTGTTATTTCGGATGGCAATTTTACTACGACTTCTATTGATCCATTGAAAATGGCACGTTTAGCTCAAGGATTAAACGTAAAGATAGATACATTTCGATTGGGTGAACTTTCTCCTCTCAATATCTTAAAAAGGATGAGCGACCTCACAGGAGGAAATTATTATTACAATAATGACGCTCAATCTTTACTACAAGCAGCTCATGACTTAGCAGGATCTAATATTAAAACTTATGGCGATGGGGCTACTTCAGTTATTGAGAATCCAGCTTTTCTTAGAAAAATATCAGCTGATCTTTTAAGAGTCCAGGATTTTACAAAAGATCAAGAACAACGTTTGTTACAGATAAGAGGCTTAGTAGATTATAAAAAATGCGCGATCTGCTTTTCAAATTTAAATCCCTACACTAAAAGTTCCTTTTATGTTAGCGGTCGCTATTGCCCGAATTGTCAAGCTCCGTATCATATTCATTGCTTATCTTCTTGGGCTAATTCCCAAAAAGACAGAAAAATGAAACAAGCGGGAACAGTTCGATGTCCTCATTGCTTTTATTTGTTAAAAATTCCAACTGAAGTATCTCAAGTTCAAAAGCTCAAATCTCTTGTCAGACCAAGAATAAAATCTAAAAAAGACCCTAAACCACCCGAACTTTCACATGTAGAACTAATCAATTTTAGCGATTTAGATTCGGATGATATGTTTAACTCGTGTCCGGTGTGTAATTTTATATTTGAGGAAGGGCAAAATATCTTAAGATGTGATAATTGCAAAACCCTTTACCATGAGCACTGTTTTAAAGGTTTAACCGATAGTCGCTGTAAAAACTGTGGAGTGAAATTGCATCAATTCTAAAGTCAACAACATCGTTGTATTTGTTCAATTAAATAAGATAAATTAAAATTGATGGAAAATATAATTTCTTTAATAATTATTTATACTTTAGAGCAATCATGAGCGAAGACTATTACTCATATGGCAACATCAAGTTAGGATATGGTAATTTTGACCTACCTCCCATTTTAATTGGGACGATGTTTTATCAAGGTCAAACATTGGTGGATAGAAAAAATGAGCTTCAATTTAATGAATCTAAAGCAAGGAAAAGAATTGACGCTCAAAAGAGTCTAGCGTCTCAATATAAGCTCTTCGATTTGGTCGAAATCTCTGCTACAACACCAAATTCAATGGTAAAATACTTAGATTTCTACTTAGATAATTATAGTCCCCCTTTCGTTTTAGGTGGAAGTTTCGAAGCAAGAATTGCAGGAATTGAGTATTTAGACGAAAGAGGGATAAAACCGGAGGATTACATCTACAATTCCATATCAAATCTTAAAAACTCAAAGGAAATTGATTATCTCCAGAAGTATCGAATAAAATCAGTTGTAGTTTTAATTCTTGGCTCTAATAATATGCGTTCGAATCAGAGATATGCATATCTTTCAGAAAAAAACCAACCTGGAGACGATAATATCATTGATGGCCTAAAAAAAATTGGAATTGAAAAGATATGGGTTGATGGTGGTGTTATCGATATTGAAAGTTTTTTATATGTCCTTGAAACTCAACAAATAGTCAGTAGCGCTCTCAAACTTCCTGTAGGTACAGCAGCAACTTTATTTCTCTTTAGATATTCTTCCCCAAGATTAAACAAGAAATTTCAAACTAAAGCTCGAAAAGCGAGCGCAATGTTTATGGCTTCTTGGTATTCCAATTTTATTTTTTATGGAGCAATCGAAGACGCACGCGAAAGTTTTGCGTCTGTCTCTCAAGCTATAAAGTTTAAAAAAATAATGAAAAGAGATAATATCAGACTGTTTGGTAATTTTTAGTGCATTAATTGAATTCTATTTTATATTCTCAATATTTAAATAACTTAAATTTTATTGAATAACTAAAGAACTATCGCATTTGGATTACTTAATAGACCTATAAATCTAATTT
>JAHLWV010000082.1 GCA_019057735.1 Promethearchaeota archaeon
CCTCTAATTTCTTTTTATTCAAAACTTCATTTTCTATTTTTTTTTCAATTTGTATCTGTTCTTCTCTTTTTTGATTCATTTTTTTAGTTAGTGAAGGAAGTTTCTCCGCTATTTTTATAGACTCTTGATATTTTGAATGGCTTTTCCGAGTTTTATTCATTTCTTCTTGAATTAAGTTTATTTTATGGGGTATATCTTCTAAGCCCTTCATTTTATCTAAAATAGGCTTCAATTTTTTGACGATTGGAGGTAAATCTTGTTGTGTCTTCTTTAATTCGGTGTAAAGCTCAGGTAAATTCACATCAATATTATGTTTTAAAATCGTGTAATTTGACACATTCTTTTCTAACGCTAGCTTCTTGGATTTTAATTCGGCTAATCTAATCTCTTCTGTTTGTTTAACTTTAACAATATCCTGTAATTCTTGAATTTCTTTTCCTATTTGCAATCTCTGTTCTTTTAATGTTTTAATTTCAACCTCAATTTCCCTTAAACTTTCTAAATTAGGTTGAAGTTTTTTTAAATTTTCAATTTCTTTGCTAAACTTATCTTTTTCGATTAAATTAGGCTTCAAGGCTTTTTGATTATTGACGATCAATTTTTGAAAATGCTGTTCCAATGTTGCTCCGTCAAAATTCTTACATTTAGTCTTTAAGATAGGACAATTACCCCCTTTTGAATCTTTTTTACTTTTCTCAAATTGCGTGATTTCAGTTTCAAGCTTTATGTTTAGTCTTTCGATTTTTAGAAGTTTGTCCCGTAGACTTTCAAGCATCGCAGCTTTTTTTTCTAAGTCGGGTAATTCTTCTACTTTTCCTTCTTTTTCATCGATTCTTATACTAAGTTTTGTATAATTGTCTTTTTTTATATCTAATAGCTCTTCTTGAGCCCCAATATTCGTTATCTTTTTTTGTAGTTTTTCTATATCTATTTGGAAGTCTTGCGATTTTTGAAAATCCTTCTTAAGTATCTTAAAATCTTTTTGTGAATCTTCAATGCTTTTAATTTGCTGAGCAATGCCTTTGTTTGAGCTTTTAATTATCGTTAATTGAGTTTCTAAATCAATTTTTTCGGCCTTATATTCTTGTAAACTTTGATTAATTTTTTGAAGGCGAGCTTCTTCGGGAATTAAATTACCATATTTAATATAACTATCTTTGGTATTAATGCAAATATCCCGAGCTTTTTCTGCTTCTTTAAAATCGTCATCAATTTGGTCACGTGTTTGATTCAAGCCTTCTCGTTTTAATTCTAGCTTTTCGTAAGCAGTAATTAATTTTTCAATTTGATCTTTTAGGTTTTTAAGATCGTTATACTCTTTAGTAATTGTCGTTAAATCTTTTTGTAATCGGTTTTCCTTTTTCTCTGAAGTATCTATCTCTTTTTTAATTTGTTCATTTTCTATTTTTAAATCGTCCGATTGTGAAAGAATACCTTTCAATTCGCTCTCTTTAAGTTCGTGAAAGTGAATATCTTCGGAAATCATTTTAATAACTTCTAAAAAGTTTTTCCATATCTTTCTGTAAATATCAACTTGCAAAATAGGATCAAAAAAAGTTTTTCGATGCTGCGGAGTCTGTAAAAATGGCGAGGTAAAAGTTCCTTGTGGAACTCCAATTGAAGTTCTAAACACATGAGCTAAATCAAATCCTTCTTTTAAGGAAATTTGCCTCTTTAACCACTGTTGTAAACTAGATTTATCGTTTACTCCTGAGATTGGAATCCCTGTGAGAGCACCTAAAACTTCTATATCATTACGTTGTTTTCCTAAAGTTCTTTTTACGATAAATTGATCGTCGTTTAAACCTACAATCCATACACTTATAGCACCAAATTTAGGTTGAGTGCGAGATTGGTTCCGTAAATAATCCTTTTGGACCCCTGGCAAAAAATCGAAAAGATTATATCCAATCATATTTAATATTGTTGATTTTCCTGAACCATTTTGTCCAATTAATATGTTAAGCCCTTCTTGAAACTCTATAACTGTTTTCTTATGAGTTGTTATGTTTTCTAATTCAACCTTAGTAATTATCATTTTGTTTATTCCTCCTCTTCTTTTCCATCGTCAATGTAATCGTCTAAATCTAAATCAAAATCATCAAACGGAATAAATTCATGTTCCGCATTACTTTTTCCCCCCTTTAAGGATTCGTCTTCCTTTTGTTTTTCTTTAATTCCTCGTTGCAAAACTTCTGTTTCTACGATAGGACCACCAATTTTGCTTGGTCTTTTAAATCCATCAAAATTTGCTACGCACCATTCGGTCATTTGCTCTTTTAATTCTGAATAATTGGGCTTTCTTTGAGTAAGTTGAGTTTTAATATCATCCATTAAAGCTACAACCTCGTTCTTAATAGGATTAAATTGACTGTGCTCTTCAATAATCGAGAATATAACTTCTTTTTCTATTTCATCTATAGTCATTTCATCTAATCCCACTTGTGATTGATCGATTTTAGAAAATAACTCTTTTGTAAATATTCTTACGTCTAAAAGAGCGAATTTTTTCTTAATTGCGTTTCGAAGTTTGTTTAGATCAATTTCTAATCGCGAATATCCTATTACGCCTTTAATACCAAAAATAACGATTGGACAATTTAAATCGCTTTTCTCAAGAACGGGTTTTGAGTCGTGTAAAGGCACACCCCCTTTCTGGAGTTTGTCTAAAATTAAATCAATGGATTTATCAAAATTATCTGTGTTTTCAAGATCTATTGAGGATACAGAAATAAATTTTCTATTAGGAATAAATGTTGGGTCAATATCTCCGTTATCGCATTCAATGGAAGTTATTTGTTGTTGGTAATATTCTTTACCTGAAATTTCGGCAATAAATGCTCCATGTGTAAACGATAGCTCAGATAAATCGTTTGTTTCTAAACTTCCTGGGTTAAACATCCATGGATTTTCAGGTGGCCAGGTGTATTGCCTATGGTAATGACCTAACGCTAAATAATCGATATTTTCGTTCAATAATTTAAGAGATTTTGTTATTTTAACGCCAGGTTTTGTTTTATCTCGACCTTCTATCCCAAAATGCATCATTAATAAGTTGAATTTAGATTCAATTTTAGGAATAGCCTTTTTAATTGCCGGAAATAACTGGGACGTAAAACTTCCAAAATAAGGCAATCCATATATACATATATCGTTTATTTTAATCATTCCACCTCGATGAGTTTTATCAGAATACTCATCAAATCTAAAAGTTTTAGATTCTTTATTGTACTCACCTGCTAATAAAATAACCAAATCTAAATCGGCTAAAAAGCTCATCCAAGAATGTACCGAGTAAACTGGATTATCGTGATTACCCTCAATACATATTAAAGGAATACTTCGGTTTAATTTCTCGAAACATTTGTCTTTAAAATTTCGAATAATGTGAAACAGTTCGCTTAACACAGAAGGACCTATATTTTTATGATCAAAGATATCTCCTGCAATTAACAAAAAATCTACTTCCTCGTTAAAAGCATGGGTTAATATCCATTTAAACGCGCGAAAATAATCGTTATACCGCTCGTAAAGGTTATATTGTCTTTTACCAAGATGAAGATCCGCTATGTGAATAAACTTTACAGTTTTCATGTCTTTCACTATTATTATCTTTAGTTATCCTTAATTATCCTTAATGTTAATAATTCTATATCTAAATATTAATTTTTCATATTCATGTTTTTCATTTAACACTTTAAGAGATTGTTTTATATTACAAAAATTCATAGCAAATTTTCTGATATGAGCCGATTGTTCAATTATTTTTCGATCCATTGGAATAAATTCGAAGAATTGTTTACTGGCAATTAGAATAATTTTAGCTTTTGCCCTAGATGTGAGAACATTAAATCGGTTTAAATTATATATAAATTCGCTTTCTGCGTTTAATTGATCTTTATCAGACAACCCTATTGATGATATAATTAGATCTCTGTCAGATCCTTGGAACTTTTCGACGCTGTATACCGTATTGCTAATTAATTTCATCAGAGGCGAATTTTGAAGGTGTGAGATTCGGCCCTTTGGTTTTGTCATTTCGTCAAAAATTCGGCGAATTATTAAACGACCTTGGGCATTATGTGGCGCGACAACACCCAATTTTTCCAACCAAAATTCTTTTTCTTCTTTTTCACCTTTAATATTACACATGTTATAATAACTAATTACTATTTGTACAACTAATTCCGCCTCTAAACTGCTCACGCCTACTTCGTATTTTCTATCGTGGATAATTGTCCCTATAACTTTTTTCGGATCTAAGACTTCTTGTACCCATTTTACTTTAATTCTATTAATATCTCCTTCCAATGTAAAAGACGCATTACTTGGCGCTGCAATTAATTCTTCGTAAATACCCAGAATAGAAGTAAAATTCATAATTTCCTCGTTTGATCGATAATTTACTTTTAATTGCACATTAGGAATGCCATGTCTTCTAACGTAATAGCTAAATAAACTATCTAAGACTCGTTCTAATTTCTTTGGAGGTTTTACTGGTTGAACTGGAGGTAATTGATTGTAATCTCCTACGATAACAACCTTAGTAAGAGGCTCATAATTAACATCATCCTCAAGACTTAAATCTTTGATAAGTTTACTCTCTAAAATCTGCGTACCGGGCATACCTGCATCGTTAGGCATCTTTACTTTAAAATTGTGCTTGTGTACAAACTGTAAACTTGACATAAAGTTGTCTATTGGTAATTGACTCGCCTCGTCTACCACAATTAAGTCAAACGCAAAATTGTCATCAACTCTATCAGGTAGATAGAACAATTGATGAGCGTTTGCAAACAAAATAAAACTCTCTTCAAGTGATTCTTCTAACATATGAGTTGCTGTGACTGACCTGTTTTGTCCGTTCAATTTCCAAGTATTTCCCCTCCTAACTAAATCGTCAACATTTCGACACCCAACTTTTTTTTCTATGGGTTTTTGATATTGAGACCTTAAAAAGATCATCTGGAGCTTTGCGGATTTAACTAATTTGTTCGAACTGTCTTTACTATTTCTAATTTTATCTATTATTACCCGAAGAGCGGCGTAAGAAAAGCAAGTAACTAAAATTTTTACCGATTTTTGACCCCGTTTTTTACAACGCTCGTAATATTCGTCTATAAAAGCGGCGATTGTCTGCGACTTTCCTGTTCCAGGCGGACCTCGAATTCCAGATATAACATTATTTAAGGCGAGTTTAATCGCAGCTTTCTGAGAGAAATCAGGAGTTGGACTAATTGGAGTGATTAATTCTTCTGTTTTTTCGACCTTATTTTCATTAGCTAAATTTAAAACTAATTTTGGAGAAAAAAGATATACCGCGGGGGCAGAAAATTCCCAAGAATGTGGCCAGAACAATTTTGGGGTTGAACGGATACCCCACAGAAAAGCAAGCCGGGCACCTAACCACGAAGTCCCTAATTGATCCCTTTGTAGCAACCCATTCTGGCCATAAAGCTTTTTTGACCAAGCATCAATTGTCGTGTGATATAAATACCATGTATGCAACTTTTCTTTACCCTGATATTCTTTATAGAAATTACTACTTGTTTCCTCAGTAGTTACGACATACCCCTTTATTTTAGAATACCATACCATTTCTGCTATGGTCACTTTATACATTTCTACAATTCTACTTAAGGGCATATCGCGGATTTGATTAGGAATTAAATAAACTCTCTGTCCTACTCTCAATTTCATATTACTTGAAAGCCCGACTAAGTTAAAAGCACAATATACATTTTTTCCATTACCATCAGCAATTTGTAAACTATCAACTTGAGCAGCAGCTAATTTACCAATACTAAATTCCGGGTATGTTGTTCTAAGATATTCCGTTTCTAATTCGTCAAAAGCTCCTGTAAACTTTGAGAATAAATACCACACGTGAGAAATTGGATGTAATTCTGAATTGAGAAAAACGCTTTTAAAAACTGATTTTTTAATAACTCTCGAATGTTTTGAGATTACATGGGTGAATTCACCTTGAAATTTCATTCTAAGCCAATTTATCGTGCGAACTTTAAACATCATTTGGCGTCCTATGTTTTTTTCGAGCTCTTGCTTTTTTATTTTATCCTCCTCTACAAGAAATTCGTACCAATTATTAAAATCCATATAATTGAAATGAGGAATCCAATATCTCAAATTTACATGCGTTCCAAAGCTCTGTTTGGCTATCTCGTGCCATGTATATGTAATAATTGTCGGAAAACCAAAAATCGTTTCGGCAAAATCTTGGATGTTAAACAACTTTTTATGTTGATACGGATGTGCCACTTCAGATTCAGAAGGCGAAAAAAGAGACATGATGGATTCAAAAGCAGAAGCCGCTTTTCGATCCTTGATAATAGAATCGAGGTTTCTTTCAAGCATTTCTTGAAAATTATTCAACTGTCTACGAGACCAGTAAAAGAGACTAGTGGTTGGACCGTAATACCTCCCAGATTTTTCCGAGTCCGTTACCAAATAATTTTCAATTATGTTGCATAGTTTTAAGAGATAATCTAGTTTAATTATAACTTTCCTAGCGAATTTTGCTTCAGTTTGGTCTTCACTACCTTCGTTCACCATAGCAAACTGATATATTACAGTTGATCGTTGTCTTAGTGAACCGTCCTTCTTTTTTTCACCTTTCAAAAAAATAAGAACCACTTTAAGCCTTCCTAAAAGATATAAAAACTCTTCGACAATCTCTAAAGGAATTTCTCGAGTTAAATTCTCGTTCAATTCCTTCTGGATTTCCTTTGGGGGTTTAGATCCCTCATAACCTTCTTTCCAAATCCTCCACCAATTTTCGTAAACTAAACTATAAGGCGCTTTCGGCGATACTGACATGTATAAATACAATCCCGCAGCAAATACTCTTTGATTAGCCGGATCGCTTTCCACTGAGAAATTAATAGCAATTGTCGAATATTTAGGAATAGAATACGCGTGTATTTGTCCCGCACGCGGCTTAATCACTTTATTCTCTGAAATAGATTGTGCTTTTAATTGTAAGAGAGGTAATTCGGGGTAAAGAGATTCGGGCGTGTTGCCTACTTTAACATTCTTCAAGTTATCAACCATGTCACCAATTGTTTTGAATCCACGATCAAGCAATTGTTGAGCAATTGACATAGAAGTATACGGAATAAGCTTTAACGACCACTCTTTAGGAGGTCTTATCCCATCCATTCCTAAAGTTTTTTTACAATCTTCAATATAATAACAATATCCACAATTTACCTGAATATTTACTGGAATTGAATCAACGGAACAAGGACATTGCTTCCAAAGCTGCTGTATTTTATTTACGAGGGTTTTAAAAATCTGATTTGATTCGTCCCACTTGAGGAATATCGCTAATTCAAAAAATTTGTCAAAGCTTTTAATTTTGTTAAGATCATCTTTACTGTATGATGGAAAAATCCCGTTTCTATTCACCCGAACAAAGAATTTTTTATTAAGGCCGTGTTCTTTTAGAAAATACGCAAGAGTTTGCATGTAATACAAAATCTCAGTAAATTGCTTTTTTCCTACGTTAATATCACGAATATTTTTAATGTCGATTACTGAGATCGCAAACCGCGATTTAAACTCTTCTTTTGGAACTTCTCGTACCTTATTATTGGGTAATAATTCACTTACTTTATCAGGCGTATCACTTAGTTTTTCAATAATTAAAATATCCGGTCGTTGGTTTGAATATTCAACGGGTATTGGCTCTTTTCCGCTAGAAATATTAAATACATCTTTGAAAAAGGAACGAGGGTTTTCGTACTCATGTTCTAATAATAATAAAAGTTGGTTAGATTTTTTTTTTTGTCCAACAGCTTTATATATCTCAAGAAACGCATTTGGTGATAAATCTGAGTTCGCAACTTTATCCTCTGCCCCTTTTTTGTATTTCACTTGTTTCAATGAAACTAACCTAGCGTACACTAATTGCTCATAGTCCTGACCCATTCCCTTTAGATATTTTGAACCATGGCGGTGTATTATTGGTTTCTCGATAGGTCGATTAGGAGATATCCATAAATCGGGCTTTTTTTGAGTTAAATCCAAAAATAACTGCCTTTCACATTCTGTTTGGACAAATCTCGTTAAAATTTGCTTATTAAATTTATTTTTTTCAGATTTATCAGTTCCCATGTTCCAATTTCACAAAACTTTTATTATTTTATTAGTCTTTAACACAATATTTAAAAATATTTGCAAATATTTCAATAGATTAATTGCCTATAATAATAGTAAGTTTTACTTATTTAAACCTTTAAGACGCTTAAAATTAATTAATTTATTGATTCGAAAAAAAAAAGAAAACTTCATCTCGTTATAACTATGTATTGCTATTTAATATGTTAAGTTTAAATCTTTCTAAGTTTAATTCGCAATTTTCTTCGAGCTCAATAAAGATTCGAGCGTTTTTCTTCTCTTTTAGTGAAGGTTTCTTGTTTTTTATATCCCCAGTTAGAATTTGTATCGATTTTACATTTTTTAAGTTCGAATATATTCGCTTTGGGATAATTAAACTTACGATTGACCTAATTCCATCGCTCCAACAATAGGTTTTATTATATACCTCTTGCTCCTCAGCTCGCATCAAATAAAAAGGCTGTTTAAAAAAGAAACTTGTGTCTTCAATAGCAGTTAGTTCAGGTACTTCTGAGTTTCTGTCAAATTTTACCAAGGTGTTATTCTCTAAATCCTTCTTTTGTAGAAAATTAAGAAACTTTGTTTTCATTTCTTCAGAGATTTCTCTCTGATTGATTCTAAGTTCTAATACATATCTCTTTAAGAAGTCTTTCCGCCAATCTAATTTTTCAAGGTCTTCTATACTTAATTCGAATTAAACATCAAAGAGCTGTAATCCAAAATTATTTCCCGTATTACAAAAGAATAACCCTAAGTTATGAAGCATTGATAAGTCATCTTCAGCATATTCGTTAATAGTATTACTATCAGATATTTTTCCATTTTTTATATCTAAAAGAAGATTAAACGTCTGTTTAACTTCCGATGTTTCTTTCCAAAAACCAGCATCCATTAAATGGTTGATATAACTAAAATTACCGAAGCTTAATTGAAAAATCCCATATAGGAGTTTCAAATTTTGTAAAGTTTGTATTTTTAAAGGAAATTGACGATATTCTTGA
>JAHLWV010000083.1 GCA_019057735.1 Promethearchaeota archaeon
TCTTCTTCCATTCCCAAATTCTTATACTTTTGGTAGTTATCGTTACAAATCCTTACCATCCAATTCCATTTACCTTCATCTCCTCCTAGATTAGGATACAGCATTCCAAAATAAACTAATACGTAGTCTGCTTTTAACGCTTTAAACGCTTTAGCACTATAAATCTCGTTTGTTTGCATCATCGCCATTCCTGTCAAACCTATTCGAGTTTGGTTGATTGTTCCGTTATCGTTAACCGTTGTCATGTTTCCTATCGGAGTTAGCCAATAACCGTAATCCCACCAAGAAACAACAACAGTTGTTCCAGGGAGATTTGTCTTCATCCAAGTTAAAGATTCCTCCCAATCGTGTATTTGCCCTCCTGGTGCCAATTGACTCTGCGATAGTTGAGTAATAGCGATGTTAGAAGCGTGCATAACTTGGGCGATACACATAATTCCAACTATGAAATAAACAGCTCCAATTTCGGATTTTCCAACCATCCGTTTGACTTGACGCTTTCGTTTTCTACTAACACCTATTCTTTTTTCTCCATAAAAACTACCAAAAATTTTTAAAACACTAACTAATCCATATGCACCCACTAAACATGCCGCGGGGGCAAATAATAAGATTATTCGAATCATGCTACCAGTAAAATAAAAAATTAAAATTAAAAAAGTGAGTAGTAGAATATCACCGACATTAGCTCGCTTAAATAAGAAAAATAATCCAAGAGGTAAAAGAACCAGGGGAATTAAAGTATTATAGTAAAACACACTCCAAGAGCTCGGCATGTGTTCAGCTACGGATGCCACTAAGTTCAAACTATTTCTAATTAAAGGACTCAATACACTTAGTAATCGTTGTCCAAATCCAAAAGGAATTAAGTCTGGGGCAACCCATATAATAACGCCTAAAATGGCGATTACAGGGATAAGTCCCCACTTTATGGTGTTTATTACTCCATTATATAGACGAGAATAGTTGTTTCTATTTGTATATAAAATATGAAATATAATTAGGAAAAGAGTAAAATAAAAAATTAAACCAAGCTCCATGCTAGAAAAGAAGGATTGAAATGGAAATATAGAGCTTAAAGAATAGACAAGTAATCCAACTCCTTCGATTCCTGCGTAAGCGATTAAGATGTTAGAATCGTATTTTTTTAGTAAAATCATAATACCACACACAATTGGGAGAATTAAGAAAACGAAATTAAATCCACCCCAACTTAAAGCTAAATAACCAGAAAAGAGCCCACCTAAAACTGAATGATAGAATTTCCCTGTTCTTACTGTTTTAATGAAGAAATAAAAAGTCATTAAAGCAGCAAAAACACCGATAGTTTCATTATCGAAAAATCCTGCAGTTGTTCGTTGCATGAAACCGGGGTTAAAAGCTAAGAAAAATGCTGCTACTAATCCACATCTTCGGTCGAGCACTTCCTTCCCTACAAGATATATAGCATAAACGGATGCTCCCCCCATAATCGCTGGAAAGAAGTAACAAATATCATATAGAGAAATTGGAATTCCTATAAAATTAATGGCTTGATAAATTCCCACCACAGTAAAAGTCAAACCAGGTCTAAGGTTTCCCCTGCTATATCCTTCAGGAAACCAACTTTTTATATCGTGCCAATTAAAGTATTCAAATACAGAATGTGTTGCCAAATATTCTGCGTTATAATATTGTATCCATGGGTCAAATGCTTTTATAAGGTAATTACCAGATATAATAGGTGAAAGTCTTATGACAATGGCTAAAATCACAACTAAAAAGAGAGCTAAGAAAAATATTACATTATATGTTTTTATTGTTACACTTGCTCTTGCGCGATCTCTGAGATTTTTTAGAGATGAGTAAATAGAGGACATATTTTTCCGTTTATATTATTGTTGAAGGGTATAATAGTTATGAAATTTAAAAGATTTTAAAACATTAAAAGATTGTTTTTTAACAAAATAATTGGTCTTAATATTCTAACACGAAATTCAATTATTAGAAAAATCCTACTTCTTACAAAAAATTATTAAAATACTAATATTGTATTTAATAGGGATGGAAAAAACAAGGTATATCTTTAAATTCTATTACATTGGCTCGAAAAAATATTACGGTTCTCAGCGCCAACCCGATTATCTAACTGTTGAAGAATGTCTATTGAGCGCTTTAAAGGAGAGAAAATATATAATAAATGATAAGATATCGGGTTTCGAAGTTGCAAGTAGGACCGATAAGTATGTTTCCGCCCGCGGATCTTGTTTTTCTTTTGAATCTGAAAAAAAACCAATTTTAATGGAGATCAATTCAGCTCTCCCAAAAAATATTGGAATTTGGGGATATTCTGAAGTACCAAAAGATTTTTTTTCAAGATACAATGCTCTGTATAGACATTACAAGTATATTATTCACTATTCAAAAATCTTTCGTAGAAAAATGGCCTCGAGTAATCTAAATGAAATGATAAAAGCGTGCAAAACATTTGAGGGAAGACACGATTTTAGTAACTTTTCCAAAAAAGAGAAAGACAATGAAAAAACTATAAGAGACATTATGTTAGCCTCCCTGAGATTAAACGGTGATTTCTTAATTTTCGATTTCAAGAGCAGGGCTTTTTTAAGACAGCAAATTAGAAGAATGGTTGTTAAAATCTTTGAACTTGGTTTAGAAAAAATTACCTTTGAAAACTTTTTAGATTTATTTAACCCTTCCAGAACCTACTCCTATCAACCCGCCGATCCCTTAGGATTAATCTTATGGGATATTAATTATGGGAAAAAGATAGAATTTACAGTTGATGCCAAATCTATAGAGAGAATGAATAAATTCTTTCTACAACAAGAAATAAAATATTCTACCAAACATAAATTATTTAGTCTCATGCAAGGTAACAATATTAGCGAGAAGAGCTTGTAATTGAATTTCTTCCGTACCTCCTTGACTTAGTCGATACTCGGACTCTGCAAGGAGTTTTGTTAGCTCTATTTTTACATCTTCCGATACATCCAAATCGTAAATTTCGCGGTGTAAATTTTTGATGATGTTTATACCTGATAATCCATATTCTCTCGTTATATCACTTAACAATTTTAGCGAAAATTGTAATTGCCCCTTAAGAGCAGTTTGAAGAACTTCTCTGATCCTTTCTGGTGGGACTTCTCCAGCAACCCGGAACACTACATCTTGATCAATATTTTTAGAGATTGTTCCGCATGATTGCAAGTAATTTATAGCTCTGCGACAATCTCCCTTTGACACGTCAACTAAAGCGTTTAAACCATCAGCAGTAATGTTTATATCCTCTTTATTTGCAACGAATTTGACACGGTTTTTAATATCTTCGTTATTCAAAGAGGAAAAGCGGAACACCACGCATCTAGATTGAATAGGTGGAATAATTTTATTAGAATAATTACAAATTAATATCATCCTACAGTTGCGTGTATATTTTTCCATAGTTCTCCTTAAAGCTTGTTGGGCAGCGGGAGTCATATTATCGGCTTCATCTAAAATTAGAATTTTAAAAGAGATATCGGAAGGAGGTTTAGCTTTGGCAAAATCCTTGATATAAGTTCTTATAACATCTATACCTCTGGCATCACTTGCATTCAGTTCTAAATATGTAATATTGGTTGCCTTTTTACTTCCGTATAATTCTCTGACCATTGCTAAGGCAGAAGTTGTTTTACCAGTACCAGCTGGACCAGCGAAAATAAGGTGCGGCATTGATTTATCCTTTATGAATTGCTTCAGTCGTTTAATAATTCCTTCTTGGTTAACCACATCATCTAATATGCGAGGTCTGTATTTTTCCACCCACGGTTTGTTTTCAGTTGACAATGTAACACCAAATATAAATAGATTTACATATAATAAATAAAAAAATACTATTAAGAATTAAAGTTTCTTTATTTATTATTATTATACAACTTTAAAAAAAGGACAAGAAACGATACAATGACAGATTATAAAATCACAAAAATTAAATCTCGATGGATTTTAGATTCACGGGGAAACCCTACCGTCGAGTCTGATGTATTTGCAGGAAAAGCATATGCAAGAGCCGCAGTTCCTTCCGGGGCATCAACGGGAGTTATGGAAGCTTTAGAATTACGAGACGGAGGAGATGCTTTTTTGGGCAAACATGTTACTATTGCAGTATCTAAAGTAAACACTGTAATAAGCAATAAACTACAAGGTTTTGATGTTCGAGAACAAACCAACATTGACGAGGAGATGATTGCAATTGATGGCACGGAAAATAAAAGCAACTTAGGTGCTAATGCAATACTTTCGGTGTCTTTAGCTGTTTCAAAGTTGGCTGCGCTTCTATCTGAGAAGCCTTTATACCAATATCTTTACGAATTAGCATATGGAAAATCAAGGGAAGATTTCTTACTACCTTTACCATCATGTAATATAATTAACGGGGGAGAACACGCTGGAAATGACCTAGCTATACAAGAATTTATGATATTACCTATAGGTGCTGATTCATTTTCTAACGCAATACAACATGTTGCTGAAGTCTATCAAAACTTAAAGAAGCTACTGAAACAGAATTATGGCCCTTCTGCAATTAATGTAGGCGATGAAGGGGGGTTCGCTCCAAATTTATCAACAACTTCGGAGGCTGTAGATATAATCATAGAAGCTGTTGAGGCAGCGGGTTTTCTGATGGGAACAGATTTCGTACTAGGGATGGATGCAGCAGCAAGCGAATTTTACGAAGACGGAATTTATAATATTGATGGGAAAAAGCTCACAAATGAGGAACTGATGGAATATTACTTAGATTTATTGCACGAGTATCCATTTAAGTCTATTGAAGATCCATTTGATGAGAAAGATTTTAGATCTTTTTCAAAATTAACAGCTAAGGTTGATAGATCAATTCAGATTGTTGACGATGATCTTACTGTTACGAACATAAAAATATTGAAAAAAGCGATAGATGAAAAAGCAGGTAATGCGCTATTACTTAAAGTTAATCAAATAGGATCGCTAACAGAAGCAATAAAAGCGGCTAAAATGGCATTTAATAATGGGTTCAATGTAATGGTATCGCACCGTTCTGGGGAAACTGAAGACAGTTTCATTGCTGATTTAGCTACAGGTCTTTGTACGGGACAAATGAAATCAGGTGCCACATGTAGGAGCGATAGAACATGTAAATTTAATCAACTACTCCGCATAGAAGAAACATTGGGAAATAAAGCAAAATATCCCAAAAACTTTGAATCGTGGATGGATTACATGTAAATTTTCTTAACTCTCTATTTTTCTTTTAAATCTATAAATGTTGACATTAATTGATTTAGTTTTTTGTTTGTGAAACTTATATGTCTTAGTAAGTTTCATATGATAAGGAAATACATAATCGATCGACCAATTAAATTTTTTTACAAATGTCGAGATAAATTGGTGTACGTTTGGATTTGCAAGATGTATCGAATATACAACATGTGAGATGTTAAACGCTTTTGCTAAAAAAGTGCGATCAGCAGTTTTTTTTTGGACTCCAAAAGGAGGATTCATAATAGTAGTGATATAAAAACCATCGAGATTCACATTTCGAAGAAGTTCAAAGTGATTTATATCAGAACAAATAGGGAAAATTATTCCCTCTAAACCATAATTTCTAATATTTTTTTTTAATATTTTCAAAGCACTGAAATCTATGTCTACGCTTAATACATAATTTGCTTGGAGATACGCACACGCAATCGATAATCTACCGGTTCCAGCTCCTAAATCCAAAATCAACCGATTTTTAATATCGTTAAATTCGACTCCAGCAAAGAAAACAATATCAACAGCACTTTTTGCATCAATGCAATATTGTTCTAACTTAATATTAGGATTAGAAAACCCTTCGGTTTGCTGAAGTAACGCTATCAAATCTCTTTTGTTTATCGCAATCGCCTAAAACCTGTTCTCCATAATTTATTTTATGAAAAATTATGAAAAAATTTAATTATTTTAATTAATAATAATTACATAGAGAAATTAAAAGATTTTTGTTGAAATTTATGAATGAATCTGCGAAAAATAATGAAATAGTTCTTACGGGTCAATATTTAGGCGTTGTTGAAGAATACTTACCTGATAAAACGTCTACTTACGTAAGAGATGGTCAAATTTTTGCCACTAAAACAGGAATAGTCAGTATCGATAAAAAACGAAGAGCTATAGAGATTATAAGTCACGAAGAAGAAAATCGAAGAACGATAAAAATTAACGATATCATAATTGGAACTATTCAATTTCTAAGATTATATTCTGTTGGTATTAGTTTTGCTACGATCAATAATAAAATTCACTTTAATAGTTCTTACTTTGGAAACATCCATGTATCTCATATATCCCATAAATTTATTGAAAAAATAGCTGATGCTTTTCAAATTACCGATATTGTCAGAGCTAAAGTTATTAAGCAGGAACAAAATGAATACAGTTTGAGCACCGTAGGTAAAGATTTTGGTGTTATTCATGCTGATTGTAGCATATGTGGATCAACTCTTGAGAAAATAGGCCAAAATAAGTTAAAGTGTTCACGATGTGGAAGCACTGAAAATAGGAAATTAGCTGCCGATTATGGAAATGTTACTGAAAATCTAAGATACTAATTCGGCTAACTTCTTTGTAATACAGGTTTAGATTAATATAAATAATTATTAAGAGGATTTATTTTGGGTAACCGTGGAGGAAGAAAAGTTATAAATTTCTATAATTCAAGCGGAGAGTTGGCGAATCTTGTTAAATTTCTTGAAGAAGTTCAAAAAAAAATAAATTATCTTAATCTAAATTGTAAAGTAGATGGAAAAGCAATAAAAATCACATTATTTGGACCGAGAGATCTTCAATATTTAGCAAGTGAAAGATTAAGGGAGCTAGCTAACCAATATTTATAAAGATGCTTATCTTGTTATTGTTTTAAAACCAAAAAACATTTATTTAATTATAGATTAGAGAACTTAGTTTTGGTGGATTATTTTGGCAAAAAAAAAAGCTGAACCGAAAGAAGAAAAATTAGATTCTGATGATAAAGATTCATCTGATGATGAAAAGATAGAAAGCCACTATCCAGATGTATCAAATGATTCAAAATCAAAAGAAGAATCAGTCGCTATAGATGTTGTTGACGATAACGAAGAAGAAGAAGAAGAAGAAGAAAGTTATGAAGTTGAACCAGAGCCCGAACCAACTTATAAATATCTAACCTTAGCTATAAAAAAAGGAGGTGCTAGAGACGAAGATTATGTGTTATCTGTTGAAGGTCAATCGCACGGATTTTGTAACATTTTTGTGCAACTCTTATTAGAAACGGAAGGCGTAAATTCAGCAGCATATAAAATTACCAAACTTGTTCCTCCAGAGATATTCATTAGGTTAGAAGATGGCTATAAGATAAAAAAAATTCTTTACAATGTGATAGAAACATTGAGAGCAGAAGTTGGAAAAGTCGAAAAAGTATTTAAAAAACTCATGTAAACCTCTCTTTTTTGTATTTGTATGAAAACTTTATAAGAAATTACTGATCTTCTATTCTTAATGCCATACGATTTTGTGTTAAAAGATATAAATTCCACTCTAACTTGTAAGTCGATAGGGACTGATAAAGGGTTAGCGAAAATAGGAGACGGTATAGTTAATCTTACTTACTCTATAGCAAAATCTATTTTTTTAACTAAAGTTAACAAAAACAATAAGAGCATACGAACGGGATTAAAAGTAAGTAAAAAAATTTTGGCAGAAGCTCTAAAAAAGGCAGATATGAAAAAATTTTCAAAAAGTAGGGCAGACGCTCACGATCTTGCTGACACCGTTGAGGCTCTTATTGCTTACATATGGTTTTGTGATGAAATGACGATAAAGGATATGGTTAATTTTCTCGCCGATTCTTTAAGCGGTGACCTATACAATAGAAGCGAGGAAATTCAAAACGCAACAATTGCTTTCACTAAACTGCTGTTACACATTAAAAAGTTTCTACCCGAGAGCTAATTATGAAAGAATTCCCAATAACAATTGGAGTAGACGATGCGAAATTTAAATTTAATTCTGAATCAAAAACAACCGATTTAATTGGAATAGTTTGTCAAGGCACGAGAATGGTTGGTATGGTCAAAAAAGAAATTGATATTGATGGAGACGATGCTACGGAAGCTCTACTCGATCTTATAAGGCAAAATGAAAAACATGTGCAATTCATACTTACAGATACTATTACTTTTGGTGGGTTTAACATAATTGATTTAGAAGAAATCTACAACGCTACGAATAAACCAATTATTGCTGTAACTGAAAAAGAAGTGGATCTTAATGCAGTTAAAAAAGCGATTTTGAAAAAATTCCCTCAAAATAGCATAGCTAAATTACGAAAAATTGTAAATGCAGGTAATTTATATGAAACTGTAACTGAAACAGCGGGAGGTCTTTCGAAAGTGTTTTTTCATTCTAAAGGAATTTCATATAAAGATGTTAATTCTTTATTTCAAAAAGTTTGCATCGATTCAAAAATCCCAGAACCCGTGCGCCTTGCTCACATAATAGGAAAAGCGTTATAAAAACATTAATAAAAGAGTTTCAGTTAGTATTAATCTCATACTCTAATATTTCTCTCATCCTTTGTTGTAATTCAGGTCTAATAGCTGACATTCCGTACGTTTTAATGCCGCCTAATTTTTTCTGAATTTCTTTAGCACTTAAGGCACCCGGTAGATCTTGTTTATTTGCGATTGCTATGATTTTAGTTCCTAAACTGCGTTCAAATCGATCATAGATTTCCTTTGTCTCTTCTACATTTTTTTCAGTAGAATCACACACGATTACTGCTAAACCAGCTCCTCTGAGAAAATCTTGCCACATAAACTTAAACCTATTCTGACCTCCTAAATCCCAAACTGAACAATTTTGGCCGTTCAATACGGAGTTTTCTACTTCTAATCCCACCGTTGGAACTCTTTCTTTTTTCACTTCCCTTCCTTGTAACAAAGATAGCAGTGAACTTTTACCCACAGATTGTTCCCCTATCAAACATATTTTTTTCTTAGTTGTTAACAAAATTAACCCTTTCTAACCATGATTTATGATAATTAGAAAAGGCAAATAATCTTACAAAAATGAAAATAATATTCACATAATATGA
>JAHLWV010000456.1 GCA_019057735.1 Promethearchaeota archaeon
GGTCTTACCTGACATCTTATAATCGATGGTATAATATTTTCCCTTGTACATGATAATTCCTGCGTGGGTAATTTTGCGCGTTTTTCGCTTGATTACTATTGGTACGATGTAAGCATGGGTGATGACGAGTTTCTCCTTGTGATATATCTCTATTTTATCCTCGTATTCAATTACGTCGACTTTTGTCCCAGAGAATCCGGGCGGAACCTTAAATTTCTGTGCTTTATAATGAATTTCATTGTATTTACTGACCTTTCGCTGTTCTACTTCGTGAAGCCAACGCGTCCAATTCACGTTCGCTTTTAGCGGCCTAAAGATCCGATCCTTAACGTCAAGATATCTCTTAACAGGTGCGCATTTTTCCGGTAAACTACGATGGGACTTTTCAGTATTGTACCAATCAACCCATTCTTTTAACATTTGGTTAAAATCCGTTAAGGTGCAGTTAGGATTGTTTTTAACGTTAAATCGAGCTTCCCCCAGAAACATCGTTCTTACGGTTCCAAACCATCTTTCGAGTTTTCCCTTAGTTTCGGGATGTCTAGGTTTAGCAAAAATGGGTTTGATGCCCATGTTGTCTAATAATCTAGTATATTTTGTCCCTAATTCTCCAATGAGGTTCCGAAATTGCGTACCATTATCTGCTAAAATTTGATTTGGTCTTCCATAAGCCATGACCGCATCTCGTATTATTTTTATGACGTTCATACCTTTTTGGTCCTTGAAATATTCTGCAGATACGATAAATCTCGAATGATCGTCTAACAAGGCTATTAGATAGAGATTTTCCAAGTGTCCAATGGTTTGAACCCCGGCGATATCTATCTGCCAGAGATCGTTTGGTCTCGCTCGTTCAAATTTAATATACCCCATTCTTCGATTTCTATTCTTATAGGTTAGTCCTTGGTCTCGGATGTGCCTTCTTATTGTTGACAGAGAAGGTGTTTTAGTAGGATACTTTTTTTCAAGTATTCTCTTGATGAGTGGAGCGCTCCTCTGTGGTACTTCCTTCTTGAGTTTTTCAATCTGGGTGAATATTTCAGGAGGATACTTTCGCCGGCTTGTGAGTTTCTTGGTGTTAAGATGGGGATCGATAAATTTCTCCTTGTTATCCTCGCTAAGCCATCTATATATCGTTCTTTCGGTTTTTCCAAAGCGAGACGCAAGTTCTTCGATAGAAAGTCCCTTGTTATGAAATAATTCGCGAGCTTCTTCACGTTCTTGTTGGTTTGTGTTTTTTTTCACGATTCTCACTCTCTATATTTTTTTGTTAGATTGTGGTTAAATAAATCGTGTATTGGTGTGCTCTTAAGGGAGAATATGATTTGAGTCATATATTTTCATATAAATCTTACAAACACTAGTTTTATCTCACTTTAATTGTGTCACTCTCATGACTGACGACAATACGTCAAGCGTCAAAAAATCACAAATAGAAAACTTGAAGAAATTAAGGATTTTACTGACATTTTTCATGGCTGACGATTTGTGGGCAGCAACTTAATAAATGTCAATGAATTACTGATTTTGTGACGTTTTTTAATTACTGATAACACATAATCTCTACTTTTTCTATGTGCAACGCCTTTAGACCTTAATTTCTGTAGATTTCTAAGGTATTGAATGTGGATATCATATCCATTTATTCCTTTTTCATCCAAAAAAACTTCCAGTTTATCAATACCATTCTGTTCTTTATTTGGATCTTTTATTCTATTCCTTAATTCTTTTTGATTTATGGAGTCTATAATTATTTTTGTTAGCGAAAGTACTTGATGTTTAAATTCAATAGGACTTTCAGATAAGGGAATATGCAGAGTAGAAAATAAGAGATTATCTGGTTCGTTTAATGGTTTAAAAAGATACCAACCAAATTTCTCCTTCCAAAACTGTGAAAAATTCTCAAAAAGATGTTTGAAAAATAAATCAGGCACTTCAGGAGGGCTGATTGTATTCATAAATGATCTATTCCAGTAAGTATTACTAATTTTATCATCAGGAGATACATTAAATCCTTTCCAATATGCTTGTTCACTATAACTTAAATGTTTTCCTAAGTCTCCTAAAAAAACCATAATATAATTTCTATTATTGTTATCTATTGGCAGATAACTATCCAAAACATCATATTTTTGTGGATTATCAAAATATTTTCTCATGACTTCTCTATTAAAAAAAACTAGCGTAAGAAATTCATTTGGGCCTACTTCAAATGGATTACATCTTTTATATATTTACTCTCCATTTTCATCAATTCCTATAATAAATTCCTGCCTGGTAATCTTCTTTTTCAGAACCCTCGAAAATATCCGGATCAAAATTTCTTTTGCCTGAAATCAATGTTTTTCCTAAAAACCAAGAACTAGTTTTTCCATCTGGATATATGTGTGGAAATCTATTATTATCTATTATCTCAAAGAGCAATTATAATTGTCTTTTCGGATATTGTTGAAGCCCTTTTTGATGTTTGGCTCCCCAAGAGTTTTATTCGAGATTCTCCAAATATCAAAATATATGGTTAAATGTGATTTTTTTACAGCCAAAAATATCTTCAAATGCTTTAATCAAAACACATTTTGTTTAAAAAACAAAAATTTGATCGTTATTTAAATGAGTTTTAAATTCTTACTCGAATTAGTATTTATATAATTTTTCTATATTATGAAAATCGTTAAATAAACAAATTATTATCATTTATTGTTGCACCACTCAATTTCATTTAAATATGGTTAAAAAAAAAAGTTCTTATTCCACAATTTGTAATTTCATAGGAGGAGATTTCTGTACTTTTT
>JAHLWV010000457.1 GCA_019057735.1 Promethearchaeota archaeon
AAAACGCTTTAATGTCGCACCCTAGTGTTCTTGAAGCAGGTGTAGTTGGAATATCGCATCCAAAATGGAACGAACGACCTTTGGCTCTAATAGTATTGCGGGAAGAATATAAATCCACTACTAAAGAAGAAATCCGTGAGCACCTTTCACAATCCTTTGCAAAGTGGCAATTACCTGAAGACATATTATTTATCGAAAAAATACCTAGAACAAGCGTAGGGAAACTCGATAAAAAAGTCTTAAGAATTGAATATCAAGATTTATATACTAAGAAATGAAATTTAAAATTGTTCAAGGGGTTTTAAAAGCATTAAAAGGCAAATAAGAGCGCCTAATTTAGACTTTCTAATGTTTATAAATATTCATAAGGAATATTCATTTATTTATTTTAAATTACAATAGAGAAATAATGGACTTTCATGGGTAGACTAATATCCTATAATCGAAGAGAAGTAGCTTCAAAACGTTTTCGATTTCTTTTTTATGAAATCGTTCCTATATTCTTAATGATCTTTATCTTTTTAATCTTCGAATGGATTTTATTACCACTTATAGTAAATCAAACTTCCGAGTTATACGGAATGCTTTTTTACCTTATTAGGGCTTCAGCGATATTTTTAATGATAATGTTATTTCTATTTATTTCTAATAAAATGAAAACAAAAAATTCACAACCTGATAAAAAAGAATTAGCGCTTCATATCGGTTATCTAAAACTTTATAAAATGACGAGAAAAAATTACATCTATCAACTACTTTATACTTGCTTAATGTTCTTCTTAATTCTAATCCCAATTGAGTTTTTATTCTCATTGCTTTTACCAGAGACAATACCTTATCGTGCGGTTTCATTAATTTTAAGAACAGAAAACAATTATTTATTATTAAGTGATATTTCAGTATTTTTATTATTTACAATCATAATTCAATTAAGTCTGTCATTTTCAGAGGAAACGATTTTCAGAGGATTGATAACAAAAAGAGGAAGTGAATATTTTAACAGAATGTCAGCTGTAATGATATCAACTTTTTCCTTTACATTTATAGAATTTTTTTTGAATCCAATAATTTTTAGTGTTAGTTACTATTTTGGAGTCATATGGTTTATCAAATCGTTTGTTGTAGGTCTTGTATTATCTTTAACAATAATAAGAAGAAAATGGTTGTTCCCACTGATAATTGCAAAAACAATTGATTCTATTATAACGAGCGTGATTATTTGGGATTATGTGAGAGGTGGTGATTTTACACAGCTACTGCTTTTTATCTATGTCCCCTTATTAATAATTAGTTTACTTTTAGTTATAATGCAGCGCTCAAGAATTAAAGAGAGTGTACAAATAGGAATAAAGATGATAAAATCATATTCTAGAAAGGATATTACGGTAGACGAAACATCAGGTGATAAAATATTCCGCTTTCTTTTTGATATCTTTTTAGCTTTTTTATTGTTCCTTTTTGGGATTTTAATTAGTGTTTAAACAAACAGCGTGGTATAATTGTATAAGAAAACACAAATAAAATTTAAGACATATAAATCTGACGCCGCTCCGTTTTTCTTTTATATTGAGATATTTCCTTTTGATACATCTCTATACACAAATCCACATTCATCTTCCCTTATAAAAGCAATCGAAAAAAATCCTATCGTACCAATTCCTATGCGGGTCGATCGCGTTTTTAATGGTGAAAACTCTGTGATCATTAGACCTAGAGAAGTGACATCTTTTCAAATTTCAGAAGATAGACTTGCTGTGATTAATCCTCAGCAGTTTCTTAACAGTGGTTTGCAAAATTTAATTTATTTCTCTGACATTCGATCATCAGAAACACTATTTAAGCATTTAACAAGCAAAAATCTAATTTCTTGGTGGGAAGCCACAAAATTCCTATATGGGAATCTTTATAGACTTGAAGAAGATTTCTCCGCTTTTTTAAGGGCTTATTTGCTCACAATGGTTAAAAGTTATATTGAGGGAGGTGATCTTGTAAGTGCTGCAATCCAGTACTGCGAAATTATTGAGGATGTCTGTAAAAAAAGGATGGATCACAATAAAATTCTAACCGAAATAGATGGGAAGCAATCTAATGTGAAGATGTACAAAAAGAAAGAACATTCTTCATATAAAAAACTTAAAAAAATATCTAAAATCGGATATCATCCGGAACTAATTGATATTGAAGTATTTAATTATTCCGGTAATAATTGGCATCCAGATACAATTATTAATAGTGAAATAGAGAAAAAGGTTAAAAAATACATCCCCTTATTGTTCTATGATGATTTGCAAGAATGTATGCTACAGAATTTAAAGTATTTAGAAGAGAATGAAAAAATAGTTTTAGACCCCTCAATTTTGATTGAAGAAAACATCATAACTATAATTGACTCGAAAGATTACAATGATGATTTCAAGAATAAAAACTCATGGTGGAATGATTTCAACAACATTAAGCCAGATCTTTTATTTAAAGAGATGCTCAATCCCCGCTTAAATTGAAGCTTATTTCATTGAATCTCAAGAATGGTTTTAAGAAATAAATAATCTTTTAAAAAGATAGTATAAAACAAGTGGTTTGAAGTGAAAATAATCTCGGATAAATTAATCTCTATGAAGGAAGCCATAGGAAAGTATGTAAATGACGAGGAAATGGTTTTTTTAGGTGGTTTTGGTAATGGAATCACTTACTCTGTTCCGAAGTTTACGATAAGGTAATGCAAGATTCGTCACCCCAAGATAGACCACAAACAGCAATTGTATTAAAATTCTGATTCATT
>JAHLWV010000458.1 GCA_019057735.1 Promethearchaeota archaeon
GGAGAAATCGTTTTTCTAGGTGAAAAGGGTCTCGAACAAAAGGTTGCACCAGGTAATAGATTGCAAATCTGTTCTTTCTTATGGGTTTATTATGGATATCCTGCTTCTAGTTATGAGAATATAAATGTTGAAGCTGTTCGGTATAAATGTGGTGCTTATCTACGAAGGGAAGATAATCTCGAAATTGATCTCGTAGCAGGAATACCCGATTCTGGTACAGCTCATGGATTAGGTTATGCTAACGAAGCACAAATACCCTTTGCTCGACCCTTTGTAAAGTATACGCCAACATGGCCAAGGAGTTTTATGCCTCAAGAACAATCCATTAGAGATACAGTTGCAAAGATGAAACTTATACCGATTAAAGAACTTATCGCGGGCAAGCGTCTTCTTTTTTGCGAGGACTCAATCGTGAGAGGTACTCAATTGAGAAGGCAAGTTAAGAGGTTGTTTGAATCAGGAGCAAAAGAAGTACACATGAGACCTGCTTGTCCTCCACTTGTTTACGGATGTAAATTTTTAAATTTCTCTCGATCTCGTTCTGAGCTAGATTTAGCAGGAAGATGGGCCATTAAAGATTTAATAGGCAGAGATTTAGAGAACCCAGTAGAATATACCAATCCAGAGTCTGACAATTATAAGGCAATGGTCAATGTTATACGCGAAAAATTACATTTAACGACGTTAAAATATCAGAAGTTAGAAAACCTAGTTAAAGCTATTGGGTTGCCAAAAGAAAAATTATGCACGTATTGTTGGGATGGAGTAGAGTAGCATTTTTTAGGTGAATCAGTTAGCTTCTATCAGATGAAATGGCTTTTTCTAATTCTATAATCTTATTTACAGATTTTAATGGATATATTCCAGTAAGGCAGGCCATACAAAGCTGATCTCTTCCTTTTCCTATTGCGCTCATTAGATCCTCAATAGTTTGGTATCTCAGAGAATCTGCTCCGATTTTTTTCTTAATTTCATCGATATATGCTTCATTTCCATATAATTCCTTAAAGCGACCAGCTATTAGTTCAGCAGTTGTAGGAAAATCGATGCCCATATAGCACGGTCTTATTACAGGAGGACAACTTATCCTTACATTTACAGATAAAGCACCTGCCTCTCTAATTAAGCTAATAATCTTTTTTGTTGTGGTACCTCTTACAATCGAGTCGTCTAAAAGAATTACATTCTTCCCTTCGACAAAAACTTTTATAGGGTTTAATTTCTCTTTAACTGCCGCTTCCCTTTTTTTTTGTCCAGGCATTATAAAGGTGCGCCATACGTATCTATTTTTCATTAACCCTTCTACATAAGGTAACCTAGCTTCTTGTGCGTAACCTAAGGCGACGCTTCGTCCAGAATCGGGTACTGGAACCACAATTGCATTTTCTCTAAAATGAGCATCAGTCAGAATTGGATCGTTTTTGGCAAGGTTAATCCCTAATTGCAGTCTAGTTTGAGCAACAGAGACACCATCTATAATGGAATCAGGGCGAGCAAAATACACGAATTCAAACTGACAGAACGCAGTTCTCTCGCTTTCAATAACCATTTCGGAATGAATTCCCTTCTTATTACTAAGATGAATTATCTCTCCTGGCCTTACATCCCTAAGTAAATTACCACCGACAACATCAATACCACACGATTCAGAAGAGACAATGTAATGTTTTCTTTCTTTAGTTATCATTTCTCCAATGCATAAAGGTTTAAAACCTAAAGGATCTCTAATAACGTAAATATCGCTTTCGCTTGTCAATATTAGGAGCGAATAGGAACCATCTAAAGACTTACTCACCTTCTTCAAAATCTCGGGCCAGTTATCAGTTTCAATTGCGGTATAAGCTAATAATTGGGCGATGACTTCTGTATCAGTATTAGTAATAAAAATTCGACCCTGAGCTTCTAGCTGTTGTTTTAATTCATGGTAGTTTGGAATTGTCCCATTGAACGCTAATGAAAATTCGATTTCATCGTTTTTAAAATGGTAGGGTTGAATATACTCTAATGAATCATATTCTTGAGCTCCAGTTGTAGCGTACCTGTTATGACCAATCCCTACATTTCCGTACAACTTAGAGAGCGCTTTATCATTTAATACTTGAGAAACTAACCCTTTATTTTTATAAGTAACAATTGAGCCGCCTGTTTTAAGGATAGATATTCCAGTGGATTCTTGACCGCGGTGTTGTTGAGAAATAAGCCCCAGGTAAAGCTGTCTTGAGATAGTGAAAGTTTTATCGTCGCAAGTAACACCAAAGACCGCACACTGTTCAATAGGTTTATCTAATTTAAGATTTTTTTTACAATTAAGAGCCATTTTATTGTTATATGGTTTAACGAGAATTAAAAATCTAGTTAATGCTATTAATTTAAATGATTAATTATTTTTATTACTTGATTTAATAGATCATAAGTGATTTTTTAGAATAGTTGGTAAGAAATTAACGATAAAAATAAGTATCTTGCTTTTGCAATATTAATTGGAGGTAAGAGCACACGATTCGGTTCGGATAAAGGACTCTTCAACTTTCAAGGAAAATCTTTTATTACTTACCTATTAGAAACAGTATCTCGCTTTAATCGTGATATTTTCCTCATAGCTAATTCAAAACAACAAGTTCAGAAATATGTAAATGAAATTGACTACACGAAGATATCAGCCTTCATTATAGATGATTACGAGATTAAGAAAAAGCAAAATTTAAGCTCACCATTAATAGGTCTTTATACAACCTTTAAAGAACTCCAAAAGTTGGGCTATAAAAAAGTTTTTGTGCT
>JAHLWV010000459.1 GCA_019057735.1 Promethearchaeota archaeon
TTTGGCCATAGCGTCATTTTAGAAAACACAGGTATTGTAGCAAATAATTTTTCTCCTACAAATCTATCATTATCGGTGTTATGTTTTGACAAATCTTGGTTAATATGTGCTTCATACACATATTTACGAACAGTCTTATTAGTGTTTAATAAGTTTGCATAAGAATTCCACAGCGTTTTGCTAGAAGAACTCTCACTATAAAAGAGATATTCGCAGGCATTGCCATTTCTAAAATATGTGAATAAGACTCGGGCAACCTCGTCGTCGTATTTCTTTAATTCAGCCCTTGAAAAATTCGAATTACTTTCGAGTAAAGATTCTAACAATGTCGATGCTATATCAGCGCTAGCTAATCCACATAAGATTCCTTCGTAAAAAAATGCTGTAACTAATCCTGCTGCTTCTCCTAACACGATAACGCGATCTTTTGAAAAGGAGTTTATTGGATGTTTCGAAATACCTCCACTTACAAATGGAATAGATTCGTTCCATTTGATTCCTTTCATAAATCGTTGAATTATTTGATAGTTCTTGAGAATTCTGATTAATTTACTTTTAAGCTCTGCGGGATTTTCATTATTCCCTAAGTACCCTGTTGCAATTCTTCCTTTTCCAACATTGAAGAAAAAAGGACCGTTCTGGCTAATTTTAGGATTTAAGTGAAACATATACTGGAAGTTAAAATTTTCTTCTAGAAGAGATTCATCTGCGTAAATATTAGTATAAATTCCCATAGACGAATCGGGGATTCCAAAACCAAGAGATTTTTGTAGAGGAAAGCCTCGAGAACCTGTGGCTAAAACTAGGAGTTTAGTAGAATATGATTCCCCTTTTCCATTAATGAGTTCAATATAATCTGTATGTCTTACAATTTTAGCTATATTTTCGTTAAATTGAGTAATGCCACCTTGGTCTCTAAATTTATCGATAAGTTTTTTGATTAACATTTCTGTATGAGATATTTTACCGAGTGGTGCTCCAAATTCTTTAGAGTGTAATAGCCCATCGTATTTCTCGCTTTTGTAATTCAATTGAACAAACGGTCGCGGAAATATTGAATCGTCATTCCAGAAAATATCGTCAACAAACGGTTTGTTATGTTCAGCAAATATGTTTGTTCTTACGGGTATTTCTCGATCGTAGTTCTGGGCTTCCACAAGAAGCGTTTTTGCGTATTTTGAAGCTTTGTAAGCGAAGGAAGCTCCGGAAATTCCAGCACCAATAACAATAAAATCATACATAAACTCCCAAAATCATTAACCATAAAAAAAGATTATTTTATTTTTCCGATTCTTAGAAGTCTGGTTAGTTATTAGAATTAGTAAAAAAATCAAATGATATTTTGAATTGTTTTTGTTATTTTTTCTAAATTTACTTCAGCCATACCAAGAGGGACTGAAGACTCATATAATACTACAATCAATAACGGTTCTAACTTCCATGGAATATCAATTATTCTCGAAAATACTTTTTGATTGTTCTCCAAACTATAAAATGTTAAAGAGTATTCAGTGGCTGCAATATGTCTAATTTCTAATTCTTTTAGCGAGGACAAAAGTATATCTTGTGGTAAGGATGTAAAAATCACCTTTCCATTTATAGAAAATAACGCTGCAGCTAATATTTCATTTTCAAGAGTCAATCTTTTAATGAGATCGATTATCTTTTTATATAATGGCAGATGTAAAGATAACTCATCGTCTCCTTTTATAATTGAATTAATTTTAGCATCAAATTCGCTATTATGAATTTCCTCGTAGTCTTCAACAATATTATCTTCAAGGAATTCTTTAAATACTTGAATGATGCTTTCTAATCTGGAGTTGATGTACAAAATATTTGCGCTTGTATCGGCTAGCATTGCATAAATGTGTTCACCTTCTACTTTAAAGACAATTCTAAAACCACCCATTTCTAGAACTTCGGGCGTTTCTTTTGAAATAACGCTTTCAGAAAAGGAAAAAATAGCCGAGAAAAAGGGTGTTATCAAATTTGGCTCAATATTCTCAAAATGTTCTGTAATATTTCTGCTGTATAGACATGCTCCGGCTTTTGTTAAAATAAAAAGTGAGTGTAGCTTCATCTTGAATTACAATATAATATAATTATGCAAAGCTATAGAAATTTATGCTTTTAAGTATTTTTAATTGAAGATGGTGATGGGGAGGTTACTTTTTTTTCATAATCGTGATCTTTAAATAGAAGCTTAAATGATCCCAATTAAGAAAGTTGTGTGATCGTGTGGAACTATCTCACATCTTTAAAATACACGAAAAAGCTAAGAAAATGACTGAAAACGACCTGAATAAAATTAGGCTAAAAAAGGCTGAAATGCTGTTAAAAGCTCAATCCATGCCAACAGATATTGTTAAGATCCATTCGGCAGAAGAATTTGAAAATCTAAAAAAGGAGTATCCCGATAAGATTTTAATCGTAGACTTCTGGGCAGTATGGTGTAGCCCATGCATGATGTTCGCCCCAGTATTCGAAAAAATACAGAGGGAGCATTCTAAAGAATTTATATTTGTAAAAATAAATGTTGACGAAGTTGGTTCTATTGCTCAAACTTATAGAATTACGGGAATCCCAACAACGCTGTTTATAAAAAACGATGAAATTATGCACAAACTTGTTGGTGCTGTTAACGAGGACCATTTAAAGAAAGTATTAGAAAAGTTAAGATCGTTTACTTAATTTTTTTTTTAATTTTGTAAGAATAGGTTTAAACTAATTATTTTTGGTGAATATCCTTGGAAAGTATATCAAAACAATTAGAAG
>JAHLWV010000460.1 GCA_019057735.1 Promethearchaeota archaeon
GATTTAATATTTTAATATAAAAAGATATAATAGCTATAAATATTATCATTATCTTGTAATTTAGATGGAGAGTCGCAAATTATTTCGGTCAAAAATTCAGCTATTATTTACCCTAATTTATAATGGGTATTTGAGAGATATCCGATTAGTTAAAGCATTTTTAGACGTCCCTCTAAAGAAATTTATACCTAACGAATTATATTCCCATTTTAAAATTTATACCGATGCTCCAGTGTTATTTTACCTGAATAAAGAGAACCCTGAAACGCTTAGAACTATATCTGCGCCACATATGATTTCAATTATGCTACAACAATTATTATTAGAAGATGATGACAATCTTCTTATCCTAGGGGCTAAAAGTGGGTATATTGCCGCACTTGCACATAAATTAGCCCCTAAAGGGAAAATCGTAATATTAGAAGCAAATCAAGTTATTGCCAAGATTACGCAAGATAATTTAGAGAGAAACGGTCTACAAGATAAAATAAAGGTAATTGTAGATAATCCATTAAACGGTCAACCTGAATTAGCTCCTTGGCAAAAAATTCTTGTAACTGGTGCTATAAAGCAAGAAAGAATTATTCCATTGTTACTTCAGCTTGATTCTTCAGATGGGGTCTTGTTCGCGCCAGTTGGTGAAAATTTAATACAAGACTACACTCAAATAATACGGATAGGAAACGAGTTTTATGGAAAAAAGCACCTTCGGGTACGATTTACTCCATTGATTACACAAATTGAATTGGACGAACTCAAACTTGTGACAGAAATCACTGAAATCAATACACAAGATGCTGTTCTTGAACATCAATTATCTATCGGAAACATTTTAATTAACTACGGTTCCGATATTTTAGATGAAGTAAGATTAGAACCTTTTTCAAAAAGTCAGACCCATGAAATTAACGCTGAAAATGTATTTTTAGTGGCTTTAGAATTTATCGATCAAACGATCGATTCTTTAAGCGAGAACGAAAATTTAACCTATTGGACAAATTCTATTGATAACATTAAAATAATTTTAGAAACGCTACAAAGAATAAAAACAAACAGGGATGACGCGACAGAGTATTTCATGAATAATATAAACCAGATAAAGTCGTATAATTTAATCAGAAAGGAATTAGAGAAAGGAAAACGATCAGAAACTACACCTTTAAAGAGAGAAATAGATGTAATTGGTAAACTAATGCGTGATGTTAAGATTCTTCAAAAAAATATAAAAGAAGAAATAAATAAAATCAAGGAAAAATAAAACTATTCTCCATAGAGTTCTTTCTACACATTAATCTCGTTGTATAAACAAAGGTTTTTCAGTTTTGATAGATCAGAAAAATAGCTACTTTTGGCAAATTATCAAAGAGTATAATAAATTAATGAAGTTGGCAATAAAGGGTCCTAATTGCATTGACCCTGCAATTTGTAAAGGTGAATGCTGCTCAATTAAGATTGATGTTCCAAAGGTTTTGGCTAAAGAATATATCAAAAGGGGATATGCTGAAAAGTCTGATTTTGTTAGAAGTAATATTTTCTCTTTTCAGTTAAGGTTTAACGAAGACACAGGTAAATGTTTTTTATTCGATAAAGTATTAAATGGATGTTCAGTTCATAAATCTGGGATTAAGCCTCCTCAATGTTGGATATATCCTACTGATTTTTCAAATCCATCCAAGAATGAAATTCGGTGTAAAAAGATATCAGGGTGGGAAATAATCGACTTTCAAAGCGTAAAAAAGGCAGAAGACCTCTTGAAACAATACGTCTTTCTATGTCAAGTTGAAGCGAAAAAGGAATCAAAAGGAATTTCAAAGCGATTAGGAAAATTGGTTAATGGGATTTCAAGTAAAAAAACTGAATTATTACGTAAAGAACTCAGAAAAATTGCTCCTAAAAATTTAGGGGGATTTAAGGATCAATGGGATCGTTTAGACTTACTTTCTGCAGAAGGATTATCTTTGCAAATGAAAAAATTCTGTGTTAAGTATAATAGCAAGTGTCATTTTCTCGTTGATGATTTTATTAATTGTAACCAGATTTGCAATGAGATTGCCTATAAACTCATTGATTTTTTGCAGTTAAATCTTGATACATACATAAAGATTGAAGGTTCCGACGTAGAGGGCCACTATCCTCTGTATAAATTACTCAATTATAAAAATTTTATATTATAATACCTAAATTGTGCGGCCATGGATTTTTGTCGGCACCGTATGAAGCTTAAGCAATCTTCAAACTTGCTCATATTCTGACGATAATATCTGCGTATTACTTATTTTTAAGATTATTTTCTTTATCTATCTAAATAACACTTATATATTACTTACAATCTATATTTATATAAAAAAACAAGTGAGATTATGTCATTAGGAGATAAGTCATTAACAGAATTAACAGAAAAGGTCTTTAGTGAGAAATATGAATTCATTAATGGCCCTACAAAATTAAAGGGTACGTCCGGAAAAACATGGACATTTAACGCTGTTATTAAAAATGGTAAATTTGGAAAATATGGCGTTTTTGTTCGAGATTGGAAAAGAGAAATTTCTATAACACAATTACGACAACTTCATAAAGCTTGCGTAGATATACCGGAAATAGAAGGTGGAATTATGGTTTGTAACATCACCACAGATTTCTCGCGCGACTATAGTTCACAATTTGGAATACAGCTTTTATCTCGTGGTCATCTTGTTTCCAAATTACGCAATAGGGAGTTCCAATTTTAATCTTTTTTTATTTCAATTACTCTCATTCTACAGAAAGATAAGCTAT
>JAHLWV010000461.1 GCA_019057735.1 Promethearchaeota archaeon
GATTAATCCTTTAATAACTAATTTTATTAACCACTAAATTAAAACGAATCATACGTATATGTTGGGTGCTTTCTGAAATGAACGAAAATGATATTTTAATGGATAAGGAACTATTTCTCGAAAAATTTGAAAAAATGTCGTTAAAAATCGAACAATTAACACTTGAAATCTCGAAAATGAAAGAAAAATTAGAAAAGACAAACAAGATTAACAGAAGTTTCGGATTAGAAGCGTTAAGAAATTCTAAACCCTTAACTTTTGCGAGAGAGATTCACGGGATAAAAAGCCCTACAAAAAGATATATTATGTCCATTAGAACTGTGTCTGAAATGTGGAAAGGCAGAAGGAATGATTTCTTAATTGCCATACGACAACAAGAAAAAGAAACACACATGGATCTTAAAGCGTTAGGCATCAGAATTCCTGTTGACGATCTGAAGAATCTATCAACTTTAGCTAAAGAAGTGCTTTCAATGCTCTATATTTCCAGCGAATTAAAGGGTATAGAAATCACCGAAATATTAAGAGAAATTATTTCTCAGATCAATAAGGACGGGCAACGCATGGTACACGAAGTAAAGCAAAACCTTCTACTTAAGTGAGCACAAATTTATATTTTCTTTAAATTAAAAAAAAAAGAGATTAATTTCCTATTTTCGATATACTCCATATTTATGGACCGCATCAGTCATAGCTTGCACATTTTCGTGGCGTGCTTCGTTGGGGATCCCAGAAACACCCCCATCAACGAGATATCCACCACCCTCCATACATCCTTCTATACATTTCTTGACATATTCATCAACAGCACTGGGGGGACCACCTACTAAAAGCGATGCGGGAACATTCCCTCTTATACATACATCATCACCCATCATTTCCTTAACCTTGATTATGTCTGTATCGTGGAACCAGTAGACTGCCTTTGCCTTATGCGTTTTCGCGAATTCACCTAAAAATTCAAGACGGTCTGAATATCTTCCTTCAAAAAAGGGCATTGGAATAATATCTTTCTTAATCATTCCATCCATAATTTTTGTTAAAGAAGGCCAATAAAACTCCTCGAATTGGTCATTTGACATGAATCCATCCGCACCTCTGTGTAAGGGTATAAAAGAAAGTGTGATTGAATCTTCGTCAGGATCTCCGAGTTGTAAAGGGGAATTATCCATGGCATCCAAAGTTGGTTGTACCAATCTATCACATAATGTTTTTAATTCCTCAGGGTTTCTGATCATATCTAACATTGTTCCCCTCATACCTCTGAATGTATCTGAAACCATATCAAATGGAGCTTGTGCTAAAGCAAATTGCCCAGCTACTGGATTTCCCATTTTTTTCATTTTTTTCGGGTAGTTCCGCATTCCCAATAATCCGCCAATCATACTTCTCAATGTTTTCTTGTATCTTTTTATTAGTTTTTTTACATCTTTATCTATGAAAAAGAAGAAGAAACCTATTCCATTAAACATCATGGACAAATCTGATAATTGAGGGAATTTTTTCAAGATATTTAATGATGCATTTTGGGCTGGCACTACATGTCTAATTAAATAACCTGTGGGGTCTTTTAAAAGCTCCTCGTAATCTTCTGCTTCCATCCATGGCTTTTCTATATATTGATAAGGCTGATTATCTCCTAAACGAAATTCTGGATTTGCTGCTCCAGGCCATTTCATAGCCCTGACTCCAAGCCCGTCATTCATTTTTCCCAATCCTGGAAAAAGAAGGGTTGGATAAAGATCCCAATTATACCGACTATAAACTTTAATAGCAGCTTTAACATATTTTCTACCTTTGTACATCGCCTCTTTATGTGTCATGCCTGTTTGTAGAGCTGGAAAGAATATATCTGAAAACGGCGTAATCGGGACGCGATCAGGTTCTTTTAACGCTACAGCATCTCGTACTCTTTGGACTTTTTCTTTTAGAATTTGTTCTGTATCCATCTTTAATTAAACCTCCGTCCATTTAGTTGCTATATTTACAGCATCGACAGCACTTTCTCCGTACGCATCAGCTCCAACAAATTCAACAATTCTTTCATCAACTGTCCCTCCACCAATCATAATTTTAACTCCGTCTCTTAAACCCTCAGCTTTTAATTTTTCAATAATTTCTTTCATTGAATCATAAGCTAAGGTTAGAAAGCCACTTAAAGCTAATACTTTAGGTTGAAATTCCTTTAAAGTTTGGATAAATTTGTCCGCAGGAACATCAACTCCTAAATCCATTACTTCAAATCCGTTCGCATCTAGCATAAATTTGACGACATCTTTACCAATGTCGTGAATATCGCCAAAGACTGTTCCTAACAACACTTTTCCCTTCTTTTCTACACCCTTCTGTGCTTCTTTCAGTTTTGGACCTAGTGTTTCGAATATCTGTGTTAAAATTTCTCCTGACATGATCAATTCGGGAAGAAAATACTCCTTGCTGGCAAACTTGTCTCCTATAATTTTCATGGCTTTCCTAACATCATTCATGATATTAAGGGGATTCTCATTTTTTTGGAGTCTCTCTTTTACCATTTCGTCTACTTTATTCTCATTTAATTCAACTATTTCGGTTATAAAATCCATTACAATCATTCCTATTTTTAGAAATTTATATTTATAACACTTTAGGATTGATCTTAACAATTATTTAAAACTATCGTGAAACAGAAGTTTCACGATGTGAATTCTTAATAATATTGTATTTTTTTGTGTTTAATGTTTTAAAGCATTTATTTAATCGATCAAGAAATTCATAATCCTCAAGCG
>JAHLWV010000462.1 GCA_019057735.1 Promethearchaeota archaeon
TGAAAAAGCTTAAAGAACATTTAGACAAAAAAGAATAAAATTGTCTAATAAAAATTTAAAGTGAGGAATATCGTAAATAAAACGAGAGAAAAATATAAAACCATTTTCGAAAATACTGGAACTGCAACAATAATCGTAGAGGAGGACACTACGATTTCGCTTGTAAACGGGCAGTTTGAAGAGCTTTCTGGTTATTCAAGAGAAGAGATCGAATGGAAAAAAAGTTGGATAGAGTTTGTTATCGAGGAAGATTTGGAAAGGATGAAAGAACTCCATTACTCCCGGAGAAAAGATCCAGAATCTACTCTAAGAAAGTATGAATTTCGTTTTGTCAACAAAGAAGGTGATATTCGAGATATACTCATAGTTATAGATGCGATTCCTAAGACTAAAAAAAGCGTAGCGTCTCTTTTGGATATCACCGAGCGTAAAAAAATGGAGGAAAAGTTAAAAGAATCTGAGGAAAAATATAAGTATTTATTTGATAACGCACAAGTGGGGTTATATTGGTCAAGAATCAGTGATGGTAACTTTTTAGAATGTAATGATACTTTTGCCAAATTATTTGGATATGATACGCGAGAGGAATTTTTAGCAAGTTATAATGCTATTGAGCATTATATTGATCCAAATGCGCGGAGCGGCCTATTAGAAGAAATCCGTAACAATAAAGAAATTAGGAATTATGAAATACATGTCACCAGAAAGGATGGTACACCTATTTGGGTAAGTATTTCTGCTCGAATATTTGAAAGAGAAAATCGAATTGAAGGTGCTGCTATTGATATTACCGAGCGCAAGAAAGCAGAACAGAGATTGAAAGAGAATACTGAGTTTACTCAAAATGTATTTACTGCAATTCAAGATGGGTTGAGCGTTTTAGATCTCGATCTAAATATACTCGATGTCAATCCATTTATGACAGAAAAGTATGGCCCAATAGATCAGATTGTAAATAGAAAATGTTACGATGTTTATCAAAAAAGATCGTCTCCGTGTCCTTGGTGTCCATCTATTAAAACAATTGAAACAGGTCAGTTGAATACTTCAATAGTGCCTTATCCAACGGGCGGAAATCCAACTGGTTGGATTGAACTTACAACATATCCGCTTAAAAACAATGATGGTGTTGTAGAAGGTGTTATTGAATATGTAAAAGATATTACAGAACGCAAAAAAGCCGAGGAAAAAATATTAAAATCTGAAGAAAAATTTAGAGAAGCGTACAATCGAGCAGAGTTCTATAAAGACATATTTGCTCACGATATTAACAATATATTACAAAGTATTTTGTCTGGAATAGAAGTTAGCGAGTTAATTCTTAATAGTCCTGAGCAACTTGAGAATTTAAAAATAAATGCTAGAATTATTAAAGAGCAAGTGATTAGAGGGGCAGAGTTAGTTTCCAACGTGCGAAAGCTTTCTCAACTCGAAGAGACAAAACAGAATTTAAAAAAGATTGAAATTTTTAGTGCGTTAGAAAATGTAATATCTTTAGTAAAGGAGTCCAATAAGGATAAAAAAATAGCTTTTCGAATTGAAAAATCTGTCGAAGGAAATCTTTTAGTTAAAGCCAACAATTTTTTTGAAAACATGCTTGAAAACCTTTTAATCAACGCGATAAGACATAACAGGAATCTATTAATAGATATTACAGTTAAGATTTCAAGAGAGCAAAAGAACGGCAGTACTTACGCTAAAATGGAATTCCTGGATAATGGCATTGGAGTAGATGATACTATGAAAGAGAGAATTTTTAAAAGAGGTTATAGCAAAGAAAAGGGTGTTTATGGAATGGGTTTAGGGTTGTCGCTCGTAAGAGGAATTATCGAAACTCATAACGGAAAGATATGGGTCGAAGATAGGGTTAAGGGAGACCGTTCGAAAGGAAGCAACTTCGTATTATTAATTCCTGAGGTTGATTAAAATAGAAAAAGTACTTATCGTTGACGATGAACATTCGCTTCAATTTTTTTACAAGAAAATTCTAACAATAGGCGGTTTTGAGACGGCAGGTATTGCCAGCAGTGGAATGGAAGCCGTTTCCATGTTCAAATCGTTCTCAAACAAGCCTAAAGTTATTTTAATGGACCAGCGAATGCCCGAAATGAGCGGGATTGAAGCGTCAAAGTTAATATTACAAATAGATAGTAGGGTAAAAATTATATTTATAAGCGCTGATGCTAGCATTAAGGAAGAAGCGATTTCCATTGGAGCCTTTTCGTTTTTAGACAAAATTGTTACTGTATCCAAAATGATAGGTACTATTAATAGAGCTATAGAGAGTTATGTATTATAAAAGGAAAAAAGATTTTTATTTTGTAAAAAATTTATTAGAAGAAAACTTTTAAGAATTATTGCACTAAATTGTAAAGCGATTCAGCTATAGTGTAGAACGCGTATTCAACATTCTCACCTGTTAAGGCGCTAGTTTCGATATATCCCAAGTTTAGGGCTTTAGCTAAGCTTGAGCCCTTTTCTGACGTGATCTTGATGTATTTAGCTAAGTCTTTTTTATTTCCAATAATGTAACCTACCAATTCTGGCTTTCCTTCTAATTGCTTTTGAATGTCGTTATACCAACTAGAAACACTTTCCAACGAATTAGTTTTTGATAAATCAAATATAAGAAATAAACCGTCAGAGCCCAAATAAAATTGTTGCCGCATTTTTTCAAATTTAGTTTGACCCGCGATATCCCATAATACGAGCTGGATGTAGGAGTCTTTTACTTTAAATATTTTGTCTGAAACGTGAACGC
>JAHLWV010000084.1 GCA_019057735.1 Promethearchaeota archaeon
ATAAAAATAAAAAAATAAATAAAAGCTAATTATATATTTAGTTCTTCGAGTTTTTCTTTTGTTGGCCAGCCTGTCTCCCAATCCCATCCACGTATTTTATAGTATTTCTTTAAGTTTGGGGTTAAATCTAACTTAATGCCTTCGGTTTTTCCAGATTTTAGTACTTTAGTAAGGTGTCCTGGAAGTCTATCGTCGTCTCGAGTGATTCCTAGATTGCAGCTAATCAATCTTTTAAGAGTATTTATACGCTCTCCTACGAGCAATAAAGATTTTCTAGTGTAATCAGAACCCGTCGCTGCGTTTATATGTTTCATTATGTGATCAAATGAGGGGTTAATAAAATTACAATTTACGGCAGAATCGTCAATAGCCCTCAAATTTTGTAAATTAATAACTCCCTTTTCCTTGCCTTTTATGGTAGTCCTATCACCAGATTTTATTCTGAGATTGGTATAAGAGAACAGTCCCATTTCTGCGCTGAACCAGTCACACTTTTCGTGAGAAGCTCCCATGTAACAGGTTATATAGCTTAACGCTTGTCCCGCAAAAGCTCTTGGATCGTGCATAGGCATTTCTAAACCTTTTACATGTGCTGCTAGTTCGGGATCGACTTGAAACTCTTTTGCCATTGCTCTTACTCCTTCAGCAAGAATGTTCCCAATACCTTCTCTTTTAGCTATTTTATCAATAAGTTTCAGAAGTAAATCTTTATTTCCCCATTTAATTTCTCCAATTTCTACATCCTTTAGGTGCGCCTTGATGTTTTCAATCCCTAAATTATTTTCTACTAAATAAATTAAAAAAGCGATTGATACACCTCCGGAGATGGTGTCGAAACCATATACATTACACATATGGTGCGAGAGAATCACTTCTTTAGAATCAAACACACCGCATAAAGTTCCGAATGCGGCAACTGATTCGTATTCAGGTCCATCTACACTAATTTCTTTATCTTCGTGTTCGATAATCGTAACTTTCCCACATCTCATCGTGCATCCCGCACATCCGTAATCCAGGACAGGATATTCTTCTCTTAACGTTTTGCCAGTCAGTTTTGCAGCAAAAAATTCGTTTTTTGTAAAATAATAACCAGGGGTATCGCCGAGAGCCATACCAATATCTAAGTAGCAGTTTGTACCATATAATGTGAAAAGGAAAGGTGTTATAGATTTGAGTAAATCGCCTCTCTTTGCATCTTCTGCTTCCTTTAATAATTCTTTGCCTATTTTATTATCTGCAATTTGTACTCTATGAGTTCCGTGGATTGCGATCGCTTTTAAGTTTTTTGAACCCATCACAGCGCCTAAACCAGCACGCCCAATGTAGCGACCCTCGTCGTTCATGATTCCAGCGTATTTCACCAAATTTTCACCGGCAATGCCGATAGTAGCAACCCGGACTTTGTCGTTGTTTAGTTCTTTTTTCAGATAAGATTGGGTTTCGTATGTATCTTTGCCCCAAATGCCGCTTGCATCTTTGAATTCGATTGTTTTGTTGTGAATGTATAAATAAATGGGAGTTGTTGCTTTTCCAGTTAATACTATAGCATCAAAACCACTATTACGAAGTGAAATACAGAAATATCCGCCTGAAGTTCCTTCAGCCCAAATCCCTGTAAGGGGAGAGATCGCTGTTACTGAATATCTACCTGAAGATGGTCTTAATGTTCCTGTTACAGGCCCCGTTGCAAATATTAGTGGATTTATTTCTGAAAAAGGGTCATTTTTTAGAGTATCGTAACCATCTTTAGATAGAAGATCGTGAGTTATTTTTGCGCTTAAGCCAGTGCCACCCAGATAATCTTTCGCTATTTGGGCATCTAAATCTTTAACATCAACCGTTTGATCAGTTAAATTAACATGTGCTATTTTTCCATTATAACCAATTAAATTTTCGCTCATTTTTTTCCCTCATCCTCGTTAAAAGTCAATATCCCTACCATCCCAGGCATATTCAAAAATCTTTTTATATATTTTTCTATTAACTGTTCGGAAAGAAGTTAGAGAAACTGCGTCGTCGTCAGCATATTCTGCAAGTAAATCTAATTTTGAAAAATATTCTTCTTTATTAATTATAGGATCCTTCAAGTCCTTAACGCAGATAGGTGCGTCAAGAGAGAGTATAAAATCTTTAACGCTTTGGAGAAATTCCTTGTATAATTCATCTCTACTTTTATTTTCAATTTCAATATTGAAAATTGGCAATAATAATTTCCATCTATCAGTAACCTTTACTTGAAAGTCAATAGAAATAGGCGAAAATAATCCTACGCTAAGTCCGTGATGTACACCAAAAATTTTACCAAAACTATGTCCCAGTGAATGGTCAATTCCTGGTACTGTATTACCAAATCCAATTCCTGCCATTAAAGAAGCCATTTGCATGTGATCCCTTGCTTCTATATCTTTTGCACCGTACTTATACGCACGTGGAAGGAATTTTACTATTTCTTTTATAGCGGTCGAATTCATAGCATCGATATATGGACTACCCCAATTAGAGACAAAACTCCCAATAGCGTGAGAAAATGCGTCTAAACCCGTTGCCATCGTTAGGGACGGCGGCATATCTTTGACGAAATCTGTGTAAAGAATAGTAATATCAGCACACAACTCGTCAGCTATCACTTCAATTTTTTTGGGAGGATTTCTATCTGTATCAGTAATCACCGCAACTTGTGTGACTTCGGAGCCAGTTCCTGATGTTGTAGGTATTGCAATAAAGAATTTCATCTTCTTTCGTAATCCTAATGATCCAAAATAAGGTAAAATCATCATTAGATTAATTTCTGGCTTTTCATATTTTACCATCACCATTTTAGTAGTATCTATAACGCTCCCACCACCTAGAGCAACTAAGACTTGAGGTTTATATTCCTCACACACTTTAACTCCTTCATAGATAGTTTCGATGGGTACCTCAGGTTTAGCTCCTGACCATACTCTGTAATCCATCTCAATTAAATCTAGGTAATCAGTTACCTTTTTAACAAATTTTTGAGTAAATGAGTCTGTTATTATCAATGCGCGTCTCTCAGGTTTATCCAACATAGCTTCTAGATAACGAGTAACTCGAAGAAGCGCAGCTTTTCCTACATAAATTTTGGACGATAAATAAGCTGCCATAACGCCTCTTAAAGCTCTACCCCCCATTAATGCCATCATATCTTTAATTACAGGTGCTTCATACCAAGCAGGTTTTTCTTGTGTCATTTTAATTTAATCTCCTTGTGAAATCTATAATTTTAATTCGAATGAATTTTTATAGAAAGATTTCTTGTTACAAGTTTATTATGAACTATTAGTTATAGACTTGAATATATACTTATGGAGCAATTAGAATAATTCGACATAATAGTAGAGTTTTATAATTCAAAATTGTTCGTAGATTTTTTATAACTATCAACTACTTAAACAAAATATTAAATACATTTAAAAGAAGTTAATTTTTCAAGAAATTCAAGTTGGCGCAAATAAAGTCTGTCTCGCTTTTTCCGTGGTAATCGTAAAGCCCTTTCCCAGTTTTAGCTCCAAGATGATTATTATCTACTTTATCTTGGATTAAACCTAAGGTTCCTCCTTTAGATTTTATTTAGACACTATTCAAATTCTCAATTTTTATCAATCTAAACCACAAGTTCAATTTTAATTTAATTAAATTATTATGTGATCTTGTTCAAAATAAAATTATCATAACCAATATAAATAATGATTATCGATGAGTGAAGATATAAAAATAGTTTCTATAATAGGTACTGGTTATTTAGGTAAACAGATAGCTGAGAAAGCGGCATTAAAAGAATTTACCATTCGCCTTTATGACACAAACATAGAAGATTTAGAAAAATTCTCCAAAGAATTAAAGAGAAACAAAAAAACGCTAGGAGAAATAACTTCACATGAGTCCATTAATGACGCTGTAAAAGATGCAGACTTAATTATCGAAGCAGTTCCAGAAATGTTAGAATTAAAACGAGAAATATTTAAGGTAATTGATGAAGCAGCTCAACCTAATGCCATTATTGCGACGAATAGTTCATCAATCCCGGTTTCTAGGTTAGAGGATACGGTAGCGCGAAAAGATAAATTGTTAAATATCCATTTTTATGACCTTTTTACTATGCCAATGGCAGACATCATGAGAGGGACCAAAACTAGTGACGAGACCTTTGAAAAAGGTAAAAAATGGGTTGAGAGTATTGATATAACACCTCTAGTAGTTAAAAAGGAATGCTATGGGTTTGTGTTTAATAGAGTGTGGCGCGCTATTAAGAAAGAATGTTTGAAAATCTGGGCAGGAGGATATGCTGATTTAGAAGAAGTTGATAAAGCGTGGAAAATATTCGTAGGTATGGGCTTAAGTCCCTTCCAATTTATGGATCAAATCGGGTTGGATGTAATTTATGATATTGAAATGTCCTACTATAAAAAAAGTGGCTTAGAAGGCGATAAACCTCCTCAATCTTTAAAAGACCTAGTTGATAAAGGTGAACTAGGACAGAAAACGGGAAAAGGGTTCTATACCTATTAATTACTTCTTATCTTTTTTAAAAAAAAAATAAAAAACCCCAACCTTAGCAAGGTTGTCCCCATGTATCAACTATTTTTATACATGAGTCATCCATAAAGGGGTTTATAACTTTTCATCAATTATTGTAGTCATCATTTTTATAGAAGGCCTGTCGGTTTTATCTTTACCGATATATGTCCATAAGATTTTTCTTTCCTTATTTATCAGAAATTTGCTTGGCACCGCTTGTTTAACATTCAGAGTTCCTCCTCCACCGGGAGCAAACCAGTAAACATCGTAATCTTTTGCGATTTTAGCTCCACGATCAGAGATCATATCAACATCAAAATTATTTTCTTCCTTAAATTTCGTTAAAAGTCTTTCGCTATCGCTTGCTATTGATATAAGTTTAATGTTCCTACTCTTAAATTCAGTTATATTTTCGGTTAGTAGCGTTAAATGTTTTTTGCAATGACTTCACCAGTTTCCTCTAAAGAAATCAATTAGCACTCCGTCGTATTCTTCAAGCAAGTTTTCTAAATTCATTTCTTTTCCGTAGATGTCTTTAGTATCAAAGATAGGTGCTATAGAACCCGCTGGTAATCCACTAGGCCTTGGCGGTTCTTCGTTCATAATATTCAATAAAATGATTTCAAATTTAAAGTGATTGGCTAAAAAATATTAATACTCCAAGAAAGTTATATTTTAACGAGGCAATACGATTTTAAAAAAAAGAAATAGAAAATTTAAGAAATTAGATTAATGCTGTCCATGGGATATTAACAGTTATATTCAAATTAATGAGTATTGCAGCATAAAGTGTAGCAAATGAGATTTTCAGGGCTAAAGTTGCATCTGTAGTAGCTAATCCTACAATGTAAGTTGGGTCCATTACAAGCGTTATGCTATTATTGATATTATTTGTGAAGGAATGAAACGTGCTAAAATAGTTATTTAATGATCCTCCTACTTTTACTCCTACAGGGAGTGCTGATTCATTCGCGCTAGTCACTGTACGAAATTCTGCGTCAATATAAATATCATAAATCGCGTAAAATCCTTGGTTGTCGAGATCAAAAGTAATAGTGATGTTAATAGTATCGTCAATCGGATCAAGAGGTAGAACGCCTGTATCGTGAACTACACCAAAAGTAGGATGAAAATTAAAACCAAGGTTCATCCCGCTGTAAGCGATGCTACCAAGATACCCAAATATAACTAGACCGAGTATCGTCCCTAATACTTTAAAAAAATTACTAAGCTTAAATTTCTTTTTTACTCGATATTCCTTGTTCTTCCGAAACTCAACTGCTTCGATTAAATACTTTAATGCCCTTAATCCTGAAGAACCTAACAATAACCAAGCAATTACCTGTAAACCTAAGAGTACTTGAAGAGGAGGTACATTTATTGAATAAGTTCCTAATTGAACTCCCGGCGTAAAGCCCCCGAAAAGATAAAAAAGATAAACCCCAGAATAAACAGTTGAACCGAATGCTATAAGGCGATTTGCTGACGTGTCCTTAGGAAAAGCATGCCGTAACATTGAAAAAACTACACCTATAATCCCTATTATTATTATAGTCGTTTTAAACTCTTGAGTAAAAGTCATAAGACCCATCATAGAGATTACTTCGAAGAGAACCAAAGGTAAAGCAATGTAGAGAACAGCGTTTAGAATGCCGTGCATAATCATTTTAGTTATTTGTATAGCCATAGGTTTCGACCAATTTAGTAATATGTTTTTTTAGATTAAAAATACTTTTAAAGATTTCATAGAAATCTACCTACTTAAATTTCTCTCATTAGATCTATAAAAGGTGTTTAATTAATAAGATAAAATAGATTTTGGTCTAAAATAATAATTACATAATTTACTTGGTCAAGAATATGAAATTACTAAATTGTTCAATTAATTGTATAGTTAAAACTTATAAGTTTTTATTTTTAGCGTTGGTAGTATTTTACTTAGGTTTTTTTCTGTAGTATGAAGTGTTAATTTTTTATTTAAGGTAAAAGCAATAGTATAACAATCATTATAGGATAATTCTGCTCGATGCTGGCATTTTAATATCCCTGCTTTAAAAATAAGTGATTGATTTAAATTCACAATCTTTATCGGATATGTTTTAAGAAATGTTGCAATAATTGTTTCTGCGTATGATTTTCCTTTTAATTTACATATATGATAAAAAGCCTCTACAATTATAGGTGAAAGAACAAATGCTTCAATAGTTCCCGCCTTAATTGAGGCCATAAAATGTAAAATACTCTTAGGTGGTTCTTTAGAATATAATTGTGTAATAATCCCGGTGTCTATACAAGCTTTTTTCACCATTTATTTTTCCCGTTCCAATTCTTCTTTACGAGATTTATCCATTTCCCTTCTCATTTCTTCAGTATCGTAAGAATTTAAACGTAAACTTTCGGGATCTTTTATAGGTATAATTTTAAGAGTTCCTTCATCTTCAATTATTAATACTTTGTCTCCGTCTTTTAAATTAAAAATTTTTCTAAATGCAGCTGGAATTGTAATCATACCACGGTTTGTAATTGTAACTTCTTTTTCGTTAACAATTTTGTCTAATACCATTTTAGTTCACTAAGTAAAATCAAGAAATACTAAGTATTTATAATTTTTGCCTAGTTTTTTATTAAAATTTATCTTCATCCCGAAGAAAAATAGTTTTTCTGATCGTGAAAGCTGAGTTTCACGATTAAATGTATATATACCAATATTGCCTTGATATTACGGTGATATTATAGAGAATTGAAAAAGAAAAATAAACCAATTTTTATTCAATAATTTGTTCTTCTGACTCAACCAGTTGCTGTTTTTCACTTTGAAACGGCTTGACAAATGCCCAACGCCACACAAGAAATATGAGTGCAAATATAACAGCTGAAAAGAATGGGAGCAGTTGTGAAGGTAGAAAATATAAAATTAACCCACCAAGAATAGGGGTTATTATTTGACCAATACTGATTAACGCGTTATTTACACCTAGTAAGCTTCCAGTTTCCTCTCTTTTAACAGTTTTAGTTAATTTACTTGTAAGAATGGGGCGAATTACACCTGATCCAAATGCTAAAAAGGTAAGAGGAATGTACACGATCCAGTAATTATTGGAAAAAATTAGAAATGTCATTGTGAAAATCATAGCAACAACGCCTAATTTCAGAGTTGTGTTTTCACTCAACTTTTTCAATAACGGATTGATGAGCACACCTTGAAAAATGACCCTAAAAATTCCAATCCAGGCCATGTAAAAACTGAGCTCTTGGACAGTAACATTAATTTGTTTTTTGGCAAAAAGCGCAAATGTTGTAATAAATAGAAAAAATGCGAGAGTATACAAGAAGAAAACCACTAATGTACCCCTAATCTTGGCTGATTTAAAGAATCGTTTAGTTTCTTTAATGGGAATTATATTTTTGAACTTAAAATCTAATTTGACTTCTCTCTCTTTTTTATTTAGTGATTCGGGTAAAAAAAGTAATACCAATATTATAGAAAGAAGACTAACTCCAGCAGCAAAAAACATGGGAACCGAATAGTTGATTGTTGATAATACTCCACCTATTACAGGTCCAAATATTAACGCGGCACCAAAAACAGCGCTTGAATAACCAAATGTTTTAGTTCGATATTTAGGATTTGTCACATCGCTAATATACGCTTGAGCAACGGTCATATTACTCCCAAGAAGACCGTCTACAAGACGAGCTGCAACTAATATCCAGACACTATTAGCAATTCCAAGGAGAAAAAATCCGATTAGTGTGCTTGTTTGACTGAATAGAAGCAATGGTTTTCTTCCGTATCTGTCACTAAGTTTGCCAGTAATTGGACTAGCGAAGAGTTGACACATGCTAAAAATACTTAGAATTATGCCAACTTGAAACTCATTTAAACCTAAAGATACCCCTAAAAATGGGATAATAGGCATTACACTACTAAATCCTAAAACCTCAGTAAATTGAATCAGGAAAATGATTAATAGGCGTTTATCGAACTTCTTATCTTGATCTGGTGCTGTTGTATGAATAGGTCTTCACGTTTTATAATAATTAATTTGTTATATAATGAATTTGAAGCAATTATCTATTATCCTTTAGATACAGTTCCATTGAATGAGGTAAATTGATTGAATATCTTAGCATCTCCTTCAATTTTAGCAAAAATATTTACAGGAGATGCTGCCTTTGGTTTGTCATTCTTACTCGCTGGAGTTGGGCCAAAAAAGATGCAAAATCCCTTTCCATCGGGCCAGTATCCAATATCACCTACTTCACAATCAACTTGAGAATTTTCCATATCGATTGAGACGGGGATTTCGCCATATAATTCTTCACCCCACCTAGATAAATTCAATTTAAAAGGGAGATTTTCCCAAATTGTCTTACAAGTTTCAGGATTTTTGTCAGTAAGCAATTTAGCTTTAATTTGACCGATATTCTCGTTTTCAATTATTATGTAATCCATAG
>JAHLWV010000463.1 GCA_019057735.1 Promethearchaeota archaeon
ATTTTCTTTCCTTTTCCCTTTGTTTTTTGAGGCTCTTTTTTTAAGGCGTCGATTAGCGCTCCTCCTTTTTGTGAGGGTATTTCTTGCTCTATCACTACAGGTTTTACTGCAAGTTTTTGTTTCTTACTTTTTTTTGCGGGAGTTTCGACCGCACCGCTTAAACCTATCTTATCCTCTGGTAGCGTCCAAACTGAATATGTAATTTTTTCGAAAGAATCAGATTTTTCTGAGATCATACGTTGGAATTCTTCGACAACGCTATCAGTGAGATATCCTCTCTTCTCTAATTCTTTAGCAATGCCCAATATTATCTTATTATCGATTAAATATTTGAAAATGTATTCTCTGATGTTTGTCGGAACTGATTCAAACTTAATGGGTTTTTCCACTTTTGGTTCCGCTTCTATCGGTTGAGGTTCTACAATGTTGTTTGGAATTTCAAGTGGAGGTTTTTTACCCCATTCGAAATCACAGATGCATCTAATACTTCGATCGTATCCTCCAATTAAAATGCGTGTTAAACCTTCTTTGGGATCCTTCATAGTAGATACGATTTTTATTGAGTTTTCAGCTTTTGCCTTCCATTTCAGTTCTAGATCTATCGAATCTAGTTTGGTGTTGTGATATATCCGAAGAGTCCCATCTGCACATCCTACGATTATTTCTTTTGCGTTATCACCGTCAATATCAACTAATTTTAAAGATATAGGTCGCCCTTCTTCAAGAATTATAGACTTTAACTCATCACCTTCGCTATTAAGTATTAATAATTGAGATGCGTCTGTGCCTACTACAATTTCGTTGAATCCGTCATTTTTCACATCGCCCACTTCAATTGTATTAATTTGAGAGCCTAAGTCTTTTTGCCAAATAATGTCTGGTTTGTCTTCTTTAAACTGGATTAATTGAAGCATACCATTTTTAGTACCAATTAATAAACCGTAAATTGGTTTATTCACATCTACCAGTTTTAAATATCCTAATACGCAAGCAGTTACCCACGAGTCGTAATAAAATACATACTTAGGTTCAGTGGAATCAATGTTTTCGAATATTTTTAGAGTTTTATCTTCGCTACCGTGAATCAATTCAATATTCCCATTTCTAGTGAAATCACCTGCCGAAACACATAATACTTTACCCTTAGATTTATAGTTCATAATCCCTGCTAGCTTATTTATCCCCTTTACAAATTTTACTACTAAAAAATTACCATCTCCTGCGCCTACTAATACTTCTTGGCATCCGTCTTTAGTAATATCCATAGGGAAAGTAGTTCTTACCCACCCGTCAAAAGTAATACTATCGAGGATGTTTAATTCTTCGTTCATTAAGTATAAAGTCTTATCGTGGCCTCCAAATACTAAATACGAGTCGTCTCCACACTCAAGAGTTGAACAAGTTAAAACTGCATCAGGGCATTCAAACATCCAATCTAAGTTAAATTGTTTTTTGACCGACATGTGTTTATCACATTCTAAAATTTTAGAATTTATAAATTTTATTTGTACAAAATCAATACATAATCTATTAATCTTAAATATAGAAGTTTTTTCAAGTTTATTAAATGATTATGATAATTTAAAAATATAATAAAAATATAAAAAAAAATTAATTTTAATTTTAATAACTACAAACCGAGTTGAGCGTCGCTTGGACTGTACGCTCCCGTACCGCTAATTTCGTAGGTGATTTCTATTTTTTCTTCAGCTAAAAGCTTGTCTATAGTCCATTTCAATGTGTCTTGACCTACTTCGTCCGTGATTTTAGGTTTCATTGAATAAGTACCGTATTCAAAACTATCAGGAACTTTATCCATCAAAACTAGTTTCTGTAGAGGAGCAGTACCAATATTTTCGACTGTTAAAATGATCTTGTAATTGCCCAAAGCTCCAATTGGAACGACTTCTTTTCCGATCCTGAATCTTCTGCGTAAATGTAGGGCCTCGATTACTGGTACTTCAGGTCTAAACTCTAATTCTTGCGAAATTGGAAAAGTATTAGTGAAATATGTGATCTCTGATTCAAATTTAGCGTCTTGTACAGGATTAATACAATGAATTGGATATTCGAATTCTAAAGAAGATTCTGGCGCAAATATTCCGTTATCTGAGTGTCTTAGGTCTTTAAGCGCGATTTTAAACACGCTACCGTCGAAACTAACAGCATTCGAATCTAAATCAATTTTGCTTCCATCCCATTTTACCGTTATCTCGTCAGCTTTAGGTGGCTGAAACTCGTTGTTGAAATATTGTTGAACAACTGTTATTTCGTTTAATGGAGCAGAACCATTATTGATCATCTTTAATGTAGCAATAACATCCTTTTCTTTGAATGTTGGAACTTGATCTATATCGTACGCCATATCTCCAGTTATGCTTGCTATTTCTAATATTACATCTGAAATTGAAACGGTCCCATTTACAATAGTTTGGAAATCAGGCATTACTCGAAACTCAAGTTTCTTTCTAAAAGCAGGATAGTCTTCTGATTCGTATTTCCATTTTCTAGAGTGCCATTGGGCGCCAGCGGGTAATAACGGAACGTCATGCGGGTCGATGTCAACATACTTTGTCGATTCGTCGTCTGGAGAATACACATCTGCGTTAAATAACTGAATTACAAATTCACTGGGGTTTTCAAACACCAGTTTACAATCCCAAGTTCCGGGTTCCTCATCTCTTTCTAGCGTATCTACATAAAATTTATTTCGAGTGTACGCATCGTATTTATCGATATCTAATCCTTCTGCGAA
>JAHLWV010000464.1 GCA_019057735.1 Promethearchaeota archaeon
TTTACCAATTTATTTGTTAACTACTGATATTGAGGGAAACGAAGATTGGATGAAAAAAATGACAGGTTCTCTCTATGATTCCACATCTCGATGGAACAGAATAGTGCAAGAAATGATATTAGGCATTGGTGGCGTAAAACTCTTAAGTTCCTTGGGTTTTAATAACATTCAAACATACCATCTAAACGAAGGTCACGGTTCTTTCTCAATAGTAGAACTTTACAATATGTTAAGTGGCGATCTTGATAAGGTTAGGGAGAAGGTAGTGTTCACTACTCATACGCCAGTTCCGGCAGGTCATGATCGATTTAATCAAGATTTAGTTAATAAGGTATTTGAAGATAGAATGCCTCCTGAAATCCGAAAAATTGCTGACGATAATGGTCAGTTCAATATGACATTTCTAGGAATGGAGCTTTCTAGATATAGAAATGGAGTTGCCAAAAAACACGGTCAAATTTCACAGAAAATGTTTCCTCAATACGAAGTAGATTCAATTACTAATGGCATACATTTACCTTTTTGGGTTAGCCAGCCATTTCGACGGATATTTGACAAAAAATGGCCAAATTGGAAGGCAAAACCTTCGATACTTCAAAACGCAATTGAATTAGACGATTTAGATATTTTTGATGCGCACATTGAAAATAAATTCAATCTAATTAGTTATCAGAAAGGTCATAGTTGGAATTTACTGGATGAAGAATTAATTACAATTGGTTTCGCTAGAAGATTTGCTACGTACAAAAGAGCTACTTTAATCTTCCACGATATCGAGAGATTAGGTAAAATCTGCCAAGACAAGATTCAATTCATTTTTGCAGGAAAAGCTCACCCTAAAGACACGATGGGAAAGGATTATATCAAAAAAATCCACGAAAAAAGCGAATACCTTTACGATAATTATGGTGTTAAAATTGTAATGATGGAAAATTATAATATGGATTTAGCTCATATGATGGTATCTGGGTGTGATGTTTGGCTCAATACACCCGAAAGATATCGCGAAGCGAGTGGTACAAGTGGCATGAAAGCCGCATTGAACGGCGTTTTAAACTTTAGCGTTCAAGATGGTTGGTGGTTGGAAGCATATCGCATGAACTCTATGGCAGGATGGGCAATTGGTCCTAACGATTCAAATCCAGACGACCCAGGTGTCTCAAATAGTTGGGAGATTGATTCAAACGCTTTATATGAAACGCTAGAAAACGAAATTATACCTACATACCTGAATCACGACGAGTGGTTGTTCAAAAGTAAAAACGCTATTTCTCTCGCAGCTTACTTTAACACTAATAGGATGATGAAAGACTATGCCAAAACAGCGTATTCACTTAAAAAACAAAAACCTTGGAAATTTATGAGTTAAAAATATCTTCTTTTTTCTAATGTCTGAGAAAGCTTACCTAAATTAAGATAAAAAAGAAATTAGGTTATTTACTACAATTTAAGAGTTTAAACGGTCTAATTTTTAAATAATCATCAAAATTCTTTTGTTCGAAATAAATTTCAAATGTTTGAGAAAAAATTTCTTCCATTGTATCTACGCCAAATGTTAACCCTTCCATATCCTTTGCTAATAAAAGCATTGATTCCGAGTTAGATTCAAGATAGAAGCATCCCGGATTGAGTTCGAGATTTTTGTGCGGTTCAAGAATTAGATCGGCTTGTCTTATAATTTGACTTGTAGTAAAAATAACTAGTAGAAAGTTATCTGAATACTCTTCTTTTAAATAAGAATCCCTTATTCCCGAAGCTTGGAGCGGAATTTTAGCTAAATCTTTAAAAAGGTTTTGAAGTCGAGTTAATTCTTTCCTGAATTTAATTTTATTATGAAAAAAGCTGAATTCTTTGCTTAATTTTAAGGGTTCACCGTCAATATATGTAATTTCTTTTGGTTTTGACTTGAAGACATATTTTTTAATATTTTTTGACATGATAAATTTTTTCACTTTAAAAAGATTTTAAAATATAATAGAAATTGATCTAAATAAGATAAAATGAAGTTTTTTAAAAATTTCTTGGTTATTGAATATAAAAGTTTAAAAAAATAATTTAGTTGAAAATGAAATTAGGAACGCTTGTTTTAGAAAATAACCTTATATTGGCTCCGCTGCAAGAAGTAACTACGGCACCGTACAGACGGTTTTGTAGAATGTTTGGTAAAATTGGGTTAGTAAGTGTTCCAATGCTTTACACTAAAAGAATTCAAAATAATCCTCGCTCCATATTAAGTGATTTATACAAAATTGAGAAGGAGAGGCCTATAAGCGTGCAGTTAATCGGTTCCGATCTAATAGCCTTAAGAGAATCAATTGACTTTCTCGAGAGCTATCAATTTGATGTATTGGATATAAACGCAGGCTGTCCATCTAAAAGAGCAGCTAAGGCAAAAGAAGGAGGCTATCTACTTAATGACTTGAAAAAATTGAGTAGTCTAATTAAAATTGCTACAAAATACTCCTCGCATTTAGTTTCCTTAAAAGTTAGAACAGGGTTCAATAATTCAAATAAAATTGATAAATTAGCGAAGATTGTTAATAAATCGAGCATTGATTTCATAACAATTCATGGAAGAACTGTAAAAGATCGATTTGATGACAACACTCTTAATTTAAAAGCCATTAAAGAATTGAAAGAGCTATCAAAAATACCTGTTATTGGAAATGGAAGCATTAATAGTCCTCAATCTGCGAAAAAATTTTTAGATTTTACAAAAGTTGATGCTATTATGATTGGGAGAGGAACTATGGG
>JAHLWV010000465.1 GCA_019057735.1 Promethearchaeota archaeon
ATTAGTTGGTACTTTTACTCGATTATACTTGAAAAGAGAGATGTTACCTGAGCATCTTAAAAAGACCTTAGTATCTCAAAACCAAATTTATTTATTTATCTTTGTTATTAAATTTCAAGGTTACATCTTAGAAAATCAGTATTCTGCTGTCGTTATTGATAAAAACGGTAGAGAGCAGGAAAATTTAGCCGATTTTTTACTTGATATTAATGCTTTTGAAAAACTGTATGATTTTAGAGATGAGAATTTTCTTGAGAACAATATAGATATAACTTTTATTGAGAATCTAAGAAAAAAAGCAAAATCACTTGTTAAATGGAAAACTTCCCAATGGAAAACCGAAATTAAAGTTTTAAACGATAAAATCTTCGAAATAGAACAAAGGAAGAAAGAAAAAATATTTGCTCATAATAAGAAACTGCTAAGCATTAAACTTGAATCCTTAAAATTAAAATTAGAGAAAAAAGAAAGTAAAAAACCGACCGAACGTCAACTATTAAATATTAAAAGCATAGATGACCAGCAAAGAAGGCAAGAACGCCTAGATAATATCAATAATTTAAGAGAAGAAATTCATTTTCTTGAAAAGGATATAGCAAAAGTTGATAAAAAATTAGACGACTTAGCTTTTGATTTTAACGACTTAAAAACTGAAATGAACAAGAGGAATTTAGCTAAATTTTATACTAATTTAGATGCGTTTGCAATCATTCGATTTTCGGAGTAACTGAAACTAACTTTTCTGGCTTAACTCGATTAAGAGATGGGCAAGAAATGTATTTAAATGAATTTCAATATTACTTACTATTGATAATTTCCCGCCCTAAAAATTATGAAAATAAGTAGTCAATTTATTAACACTCCTTTAAAGGAGTATAATGTCCAGGTTGATTGGCGGAGCATTATGAATTATGCTGCCTCGATAACTGATGACAATCCAAATTACTTTAATGATGAGAGCGAAAATGGTATTGTAGCCCATCCTATGTTCCCTGTGGCAGTTACTTGGCCAATTATGGAAAACTTATCAGATTACATTACTTTAGAAAACTTTCCTATAAGAGTATTTGCAACAGTAGTCCACTATTACGAACACTTGAAAATTTATCGCTTAATTAAACCTAATGACGAGATTAAAATTAACGGTAAAATTATTGCTATTTTACCTCATAGAGCTGGAACTCACGTTGCACTTCGACTAGATGCTACAGATAAAAACAATAATCTCGTATTCACTGAGTACAACGGTGGAATGTTAAGAGGCGTAAAGTGCTTGGGAGGTGGTAAAGGAGAAGAATCACTTCCTATACGCACAATCCTTAAAAGCGACGATGAACCTGTTTGGAAAAAAAGCGTATATATCGATAAATTAAGATCTTTCTTGTATGATGGCTGTACTGACATAGTTTTCTCTATTCACACCTCAAAAAAATTTGCTCACTTTGTTGGGCTGCCAGATATTATCTTGCAAGGTACTGCAACATTAGCTTTTGCGGTAAAAGAAATTATTAATACAGAATCAGAAGGAGACCCAAATAGAGTGCGAGAGATTGCATGTAACTTTTCTGGTATGGTTTATCCTGATTCAAACATATCGATTCAGGTGAAAAATAAGAAAGAAACCGGAAACAGTAAAGAAATCTTCTTTGAGGTTTATAATCACGAAAATCAAAAAGCGATAAGGAACGGTTATATCTTATTAAAAAAATGATTTTTACTTATACAAATCAAAGCTATAATAAATTTAAAATTAAAAGGATATCATGAAATCTTTTTCCTTATTAATCAAACCCGCCTCAGCTGATTGTAATCTAAGATGTGAATATTGTTTTTATATAGATCATCTTGAAAATGGAAACAATAATCCTCGAATGACTGTTGAGACATTAGAAATCATGATAAAAAGTTATATGAGTACGGATCAGAATAAACAATACGCTTTTGGATGGCAAGGTGGAGAACCTACTTTAATGGGTCTAGAATTCTTTAAGAAAATTGTCGAATTCCAACTGAAATATGCTCCACCCGGTTCTTCAATTAGTAATGGAATTCAAACTAACGCAACAATGATTACAGAAGAATTAGCTAAATTTTTTGGGGAGTACAAATTTCTCCTTGGTGTAAGCTTGGATGGATCAGCATATCTTCACGATTACTATCGGAAAACAATTGGTCAGAAACCAACTCATGCGCTGGTGATGCGTGGTATAGAGCGTCTCAAGCAACACGCTGTAGAATTTAATATTTTAACTTTAATTAACAATCAGACAGTAAAGAAAGCTAAAGAGATCTATCGTTTCCTTTGCGATAATAGTTTTTATTTCCATCAATATATTCCATGTGTTGAGTTTGATGAAAATGGTGTTTTTAGACCATTTTCTATTACCGGAGAAGAATGGGGTGTGTTTCTATCCGATCTATTTGATGAGTGGATAAAAGAGGATATAAATAAAGTTTCTATTCGCTTATTTGACTCTATTATGGAATACCTAATTTATGGAAGGTATAATGTTTGCTATATGCAAGATAATTGTGTTCAATATTTTGTGGTAGAATATGATGGTGGGGTTTATCCATGTGATTTCTTTGTCAAGGATAATCTATTATTGGGAAATGTTAATAATAATTCATGGGAAGAACTTTATAATTCTCAAACCTATCACAATTTTGGAAATCAAAAATCAAATTGGAATGATGAGTGCAATTTATGCCCTTACCTTAATTTATGTCATGGAGATTGCCAAAAATTTCG
>JAHLWV010000466.1 GCA_019057735.1 Promethearchaeota archaeon
TCCCTCCTTTTCCATAATATATCCTATCAAGGTGATAGTGAAAGGGATTATCAGAAAAAGGATAATAATACCAATGACCTGCATGAGTTCCATGTTGCCAAATTTTGTCGCAATGTATAAAATACTTACTAAATTGTTGAAAATAATAGAGGAAATAATAAAGATGATATCCATTGATTTACCTAAATTTGTTGATTCATTCATTTAATTGACTCCTTTTATATAATTTACCGATTTGGAGATAAACTATCAAATCTATGATTCTAACTCTTGATATAATTATCATAAGTTAGTTTTAATAAATGAAATGGAGAACAATATTATTCAATAATAAAAATAAGGTATGTATTACTGAAGCTCAAGGACGAAAAATTAAGTTCTCTTATCTTATTAAATTTTTTTTACAGCCAAGGAGAATAACAAATCAGTCCATTATTTAAAAACATTTAATGGTTTCAGAATGTGACAGTTTTAGATAAAAGAGTTTTATATTTAAACATTTCTCCTTTTTAGAATAAAATATTCTCGCTCACTTATATATTATAAAGGTCAATATAATAATGGAGATAATAAAGATAATATGTGATTCACACATGATTAATAGAATAAATGTTGATGTGTTTAAAGAGACGATTGAAAATGTTAAAAAGGATCCCTCTACTAGCATCAAAAAATTAGAGATTGAAGGCACTTGGAGATTAGATGAACAAGAAGGCCCCCAATTTGAGACAAAATTTAAAACTGAGAAAGCAGGAGATATTCTCGTTCAATCAGATGAAACAATCATCTTAGGTGGTGGAGGAACTGCACCTAATCCTGTTCAGTATTGCATTGGCGGATTATTGGCCTGTTATTCTGCTACTTTTGTTAAATGGGCAACTATGGAAGGAATCATACTAAAAAGTTTTAAAATCAGAGGTACTGCTACAATGGATTTATCAGCAGCTTTAGGTCTTTCCGATAATCCTCCTATTAATGATTTACAGATGGAATTATTTATTGAAAGTAACGCTCCTATGGAAAAACTACTTGAAATTAATGAAATTGCAAAAAAACGCTGTCCTGGGTATTATTGCCTTAGCCATGGAATTATTCCTCAGATTGATATTAAAAAGAATAGGTTTTAAGGAATACATCCAAATTGAGAGGTTTATTTGGAATCTTTAAATATTGGTAAAAAAAAATGAAAATAAGAGAATTAGGGGTTAATTTTCGATTCTTCGACGACTTTAATAGCGTCAGCTTTTACTTTTACTGTTGCTACGGAATCAAGAATTTTTTTATGAAACACAGTTTCAATATCTACTATATTTTTAAGAATTGTTTGCATGGTTTCTAATTTAACTTTATTAAATTCCACGGTTGCTACTTTTACGTCGTTTTCTTCTTTATCAGCTTTTTCTTTCGCAGATTTTAATCCCGTTTCAGCTGTTTGCATTTCATTCGGTTTTAATTTTTCTGCTGGTTTGCTTTTGACTTTACTTAAGTGCTTTTCAGCTTTTTCTTCTTCTCTTTTAGCCTTTTGAGCTTCATTCTGTTCAGTTTGGAGTTTTTGTAAGCCAATTAAAAGATCATTGAGAGGTGCAATATATTCTTCCCGGAGTCTTCTGACTTTTTCCGTACCTTCTTTTTCAATAATTTCAAATGTAGAAGCTAATGATTCTACTGCCTGGCCTAAGGAAGGAGTTTCCGTTTCAGCATAATCTTTTAATGCAGCAACAGTTCGTTTAATTTCTCTTGTGACTTTTTCTTCTGCATTGATATATTGATTACTTCCTTTAATTAGCTCGCTAATTTTACTGCTTGTCATTCCTAAAGCATTTGATAAATTATCTATAAATTTTTTAAACGTTGTTAACCACCATCATTATTGTTTGAGATCTAGATCGAGTATGAGTTTTTAACGTTTTTGTTTTTTTTTTAATTCACGTAAAATTTACTATGAAAGGCAATAATATAGCAGTCTTGGAGGAACTTCGCCCCTTTCATCTTTTCAATCCTTTTGATAAGATTTATTTTGAATTACAGCAGAAGAACTCCTAAAGCGTAGAGAATCTGGGATTAGATAATATTCGGTTATTTCATTATCTACGCATTTTTATTTTATTTTTTAATTTCCCATGGAAAGACAACCCATGGTTTAACTTCTTTAGCATAAAAATCTACTTTATCTTTGCTAGCCGGGGCACATATTATCGTAGCAGATTTAACCTCTTTGCAACCATACCTTAAAAGTTCTTTTTTAGCTTCAATTAAAGTTACACCTGTGTCGGTAATGTCGTCAGTAAGTAAAATATTTTTTCCGGATGTGAGTTGTAATGAAAAAGTGTCGTATAAAATCGGTTTAACTCGCTGAGCAGGAATGTCATCTGATTTTGTAGATCGAATCCCAATTGTGCAGAAATTCTCGATATTTAATAAGTGAGAGAGGAGAACTGCTGTTATACAGCCGCCTCTTTGAATTCCTACAATCGTTTCAGGTTTAAAGTCAGATTTTTTGATCTCATCAGCTAATTTTTTACAGTAATATTCGATATTATCCCAGGTTAAATGAGTTTGCTTAATTTTATTCATTTCTTTGTATCCTCCCAAATCGTCACCAATTATTTATATAAATAATTCTTACTCTAATTCTAAAAGCTATAGACTAAGGTGTATCTAATAAAGTTACAATAAGTTTTCCTATCAGATATAAGTTTCCTTGGTAATAGTAATGAACTATTATGGTTGGTAGTAACGATAATATTT
>JAHLWV010000085.1 GCA_019057735.1 Promethearchaeota archaeon
GGGATTTGAACCCCCGAACTCCTCTGAGACTGGATTCTAAGTCCAGCGCCGTAGACCAGACTTGGCAACTCCCGCTTTATCATAAAAAATATAGCAATTGTTTTAGTATTTAAAGTTTGAAAGGCTAAATAAATTTTTTAGTTGGAATGGCATAAAATGTAATTTTCTTTTCGATTAAGATTAAATTAAGATTAATTTGATGGTTAAAAATAAAAATGAGAAATATTTAAGAATTAATATTATTGTTATTAAAGCAGAGAGAATTTATAGCAAAGATAGAAAGATATTTAGTAGCTAGAAAGATATATAGATAGATAGAAAGGATATGGTTTTTTTATGAGTGTGAGAGATTCTTTAATCAAGTATTTAACTTCAATCTTACGGGCATCTCAGGGTACAATTTTGGTGATATTGTGTGATTTAAATGGGCTTTCTATAGCAAAAATTGGGAGAAAAAGTGAGATTGAGATTAATGTTAACCAAATTACGAGTTTGGCTTCAGCAGCGTTCTCGGCAAGCGAAGAAAGTTGGGAAGACCTAAATATTAGGGATCAAGTTATTTCATTTACATTTTTTGACAAAGTTTGTTTAATAACAATTAGGATTAATGAAACTCTTCTAACTATAGTTCACGATTATCGGAAGGAGTGGCCATTAGACGCTGATAATCTAGCCAGCTCTATGTATTATATAAAACAAAAACTTGGAGAGTTTTTTGGTAAAAAAAAGGAAACAGAGAGAGATTTTGAAGAATTTTCAAATAAAGTTCGAAGTGCGGTTTACCTTTTTGGAATGGGATCTGAGGTTCCTTTCATTTCTTATGCGCCAGAAAAATTTGATCAGGCTAACCTCTTACCTGCGATAAGTTACGTTCTAGATTCGATTCAGAATCCTATTTTTATAAGATATAGTCTAGTGAGTCCAACGGGCTTAACATTAGATGCAAGAGAAGTTAGTGGTCAAAAGCTACCGATTTCTGTCGAGGCATTTTCTGCGAGTGCTAATGTTGCCTTTCAGAAAATGAAAGAGGAATCTGAAGGAAGCTCGATCGGTGATTTATTATGTTATATTGCGATATCTGGGCAAGATCCTGAGAATTTCTTTGGTATTATAACTTGTCCTTCCGGTAGATTGAAATTTTCAGAGGTAGAAGGAAATCTTAATGCTGAAGAAATATCCTTTGTTGCGTTGTTTACGCTTACATATGGAGGTATTCCAATTTTGTGTGAATCAAGGAATATAATATTTTCTATCATGAAAATAATAGGTTCAGAAAAAATTACTGATAATTTTATTAAGTCAGTTAACGTACTTACAAGTTTCAAGTATGACTAAACAGAGTTCAACGGAATCTATTCCGAAGTTGGTGTGTCTTCACCTTAATCAGTGTGACAGAAAAAAGTGCACAGCTCTAAAATTAAAGAAATTAGGTATTTTAGAAATCGTTTCTGACATTAAAGGAAAGAGCCGTAATTCCGTTATTCTAAATCCTCTATCTAACAAAACTATAAATATTAGCGATCGGGTTATTATTGAGAGCTATGGCCTTATAGTTGTAGATTGTTCTTGGAAAAAAATTTTTAATCTTAAGAATCTCAATTTACGGAATGGCAGGAAATTACCTCCATTAATCGCTTCAAATCCCGTAAATTATGGCAAATGGGAAAAATTAAGTTCAGCCGAGGCGTTGGCAGCAGCATTATACATCACAAATTATGGTGAGCACGCTGATCTAATTCTCTCTAAATTCTCATGGGGAGCTGAATTTAAAAGGATAAACAAATTTTAGCAAGTATTTTTAAAATTTGAATAAAAAAAAAGAAAAACAAAAAGAAATTTGATTATTAGTCGTGACCCTTTGAGAGTCCGGAAGCAGCAATTACATCATCTATTTTTAAAATCATTGAAGCTACTTCCGTAGCTGATTGAATAGCCTGAGATAATACCATCAACGGCTCGATAATACCAAGGTTTTCCATGTTATCAGGTTTTCCTGTATCAATATTAATTCCATACGAGTTTCCAGATTCTAATTCGTGTTTTGAGCGTAATTCTACTATCAAATCAACAGGATTGTAACCCGCATTTTCAACCAAAGTTTTAGGTATAATTTCTAAGGCGTTAGCATAAATTTCAATTGCTAATTGTTCTCTTCCTCCAATTGACTGTGCATAAGCTCTCAAGCGCTTAGCAAGCTCAATTTCAGAAGCACCACCCCCAGGTAAAATATATGGGTTTTCTATCGCAGCTCTTACTACAGATAACGCGTCATGAAGCATTCTTTCAGCCTCATCGACTACATGTTCAATACCTGCTCTTATTAAAATGCTGACTGCTTTGGGATCGTCACATTCTGAAACGAAAATCATATTATCTTCACCAATTTTCTTTTCTTCTACTTTCCCGGCCTTTCCTAGATCGTCACTTGTAATATCATGTATGTTGTTTATTATTTTTGCACCTGTAGCTCGAGCAAGTTTTTCCATATCAGAACGTTTCACTCTTCGAATGGTTATAATGTTTTCTTGAGCAAGAAAGTTTTGGGCTTTATCGTCAACGCCTTTCTGACAAAAAACAACAGTTGCGCCCACATCCTTAAGTTTATTTACCCGAGACTTTAACATATTAGATTCTTCTTCGAGGAATTTATTTATTTGATCAGGTGTTTGTATTCTAATTTCAGCATCAAATTCAGTTTTTTCTACCTCAAGAGAAGAGCTGATTAACGCAATTTTCGCGTTTCTAAGAGATTTTGGCATCATAGGATGCACGATTTCTTTATCAACAATGATCCCATCGATGATACTTGTATCTATTAAGCTTTTTCCAGCTTTTTTGATAATTTGAATTTGATCTAAATCTATCAAGGAATTTCCGCCTCTTTCCTCTTTAATCTGATTTACCGCTCTAACTGCGATGGTAGCAAAATGATTTTTAACGCCAGCAATCAATTTGCTATTCATTGAAGTCTCTGCTACTTTTAAAAGGGTTTGAGTGTCATTGCTTTCAACTTTTACTGCTATATCCTGCAAAATCTGCTTTGATTTTACTAACGCTTTTCGATAACCTCTGAAAATAATTGAAGGGTGTACGGATTGTTCTATTAGTTCTTCAGCAAGATTTAATAATTCTCCAGCAATGATTACGCTTGTAGTTGTTCCATCTCCAACTTTATCATCTTGCGTTTTAGCAACCTCTACAATCATTTTTGCTGCGGGATGTTCGATATCAATAGTATCAAGAATCGTTGCTCCGTCGTTTGTAATTGTTACATCTCCTAGTGAATCAACGAGCATTTTGTCCATTCCTTTTGGGCCTAGGGTGGTTCTTACGGCTTCTGCTACAGCTTTAGCAGCAGCGATATTATTTCTCTGGGCATCCTTTCCTTGTTTTCTTTCTGAACCTTCTTTTAAGATTAGGATAGGTACCCCGGATAACTGTGCCATTTTAAAATCACTTTATTTCGATATTTTACTTAATTATTATTTATTAATTATATAATGATCTCTAAGTCATAAAACTAAAAAAGTTTTCGAAAAATGCTGTGGTGTTTGTCTAAATGATCTATAATTAGTCTTGTAAAACTTTTTATTTAAGATATTATTGTATTCTGTTAGAAATGACAAAAATATCTAAGTTTGGAGAAGACTTCTTACTACTAGCTCTAAGAATTAATAAACATATTGAAGGATATGTTGATTTTTATTACGGTTCAGAAAAACTTCGACAAACTGTAGATTGCGAATCTCTAACAGCACCAAATACGTTGTTAAAAGACTCCAACGATTTGTTAAAACAACTGAGAGCTCAAGCCTTCGACAAAGAACGCACACGATACATCGAAAAGTTATTAATAGCAATGAGAACCTCAATTGAAACTCTATGTGGTGTTGAAATCCCATTCAAAGAAAAATTTTTTAGACTATATAATGTAGATTTGCAACCCGTTAACGAATTTGAATTGAAAAATTTAAAAGAAGATTTTAACGAGGCATATAAGGGTACTGGAACTTTAGCTGAACGTATGAAAGTTTTAAGGGAAAAACGAAAAGTTCCCGAAGATAAAGTATACCAATTGTTTAAAGAAGCACTTAACATTACAAGGGTGAAGACTAAAGAGTTGTTTGGGGATATCTTACCAGAAAAAGAGAGGATTCTAATAGAACTGGTAGATGATAAAAATGACGATAAAGCAAAATGGGCTTATTACGAATGGTACTTGGGTAATTTTCAATCGCGTTTAGAGGTCAATCCGAAATATAATGTATATTGGAGCGGATTTTTATCTGTTGCAGCTCACGAGGGATATCCTGGACACCACACGGAATTTGTTGTCAAGGAAAAAAATTTATACTGTGAATTATCTCAATTCGAACATTCAATTTTACTATTAAAATCACCTACATTAGTTATTTGCGAAGGTATAGCCGATCTTGCAGTAAATGTGCTTTTTTCTTATAGAGAACAAGCAGAGATTAGCTTAAAGTTTTGCTCAAACGGCACAAAAGATGATAGTGTTGAAAATTTAACTATGCAGAATAGGGTAAAGGCGAATCGGTCTCTTTTATGGTACAATCTCGCATATCACGCGCTTTTTGACGAATGGAGCGAAGCAAATTTGATACAATACGGAACTAACTATGAAATATTTAGCTTAAAAGATATAAAAAATATAATAAAACTAATTCTTGACCCTGCTCATTCAACAACGGCTTTTTTATACAATCTTGGAAGCAAATTAATAATAAATAGATTTGGAGAATTTCCCTCAGTGAAGAACTTTCGAAATTTACTCTTAAATCCGATTTTGCCTTCAGATTTGGTTTAATTTAAAATGTATTTTAAAGAATTATAATTTAGCCCTATTAATAATTTAATCAATTCGTACTGGTTTCTATTCACTTTTTTCGTAGTTTATATAATCATTCTCAAATCATAACTTGGTTGCTATTAAATAACCTGATTATTTGCCAAAATTATTACCAAGTTAAAAATATTAACTTTAATGAGAAGTGAGAAAAATGCCTGGTCAATCAAATACCATTCCGTAAATAGATGTTTACTATATTGACCCCGATTTTAGGTTAGATAAGAACATCATATAATTTTCATTCTTTTTTTAGTAACTTAAAGAAATTTTTTGATTTCAGGTTTATATGTGTTATAGATTCCAAACGCTTCCTTTTCTTTTCTTTGGAGACTTAAAGACAATATAAGTTTGGTGTTAATTTAATTATTTTTTGCTCTAAATAAAAAACAGAATAAAGATTGTTATAAAAGGGCATTTCACATAATATCTGATTTAGATTAAAAACTTTGTTTTATATTTTACGAATTTTTAATATTCTTAAAATTATGGGCAGTTTAAAACTTCTTAATCAAACAAATTTTAAATGTTTAGTAGTTTTTTTATTTTAACATCAATATTCCTCACATTTAATTTATTATATTATTTCTATAAGAAGAGAGGTTATACTTCCTTCAAGATTAAATCCTTTATATTAGTAGGATTTTTCGTAACAATCTTTTTTTTATTGTCCGAGTTTCCTCCGTTTCTTTTACAAGATTCTGATTATGTGTTAGAAAACTTTACTCATTATATTATTGAAGTAGTTAGTTTTAATCTTACTATTATCTTATTCTGTTGTTCTATCATTCTGTACATACTAAATTGTTTCAAGATTGAAAAATCATTAATCGAACTAGAGCTTCCTTCATTTAAAGCTTCAAAAAATGGATCTATTAAAATTGGAAGAATATTAAAAGGAAGCTCTAAGAAATTCAATTTTTTTTTATCATTCAATGATCTTGAAAAACATATGTTTATTTGTGGTTCAACAGGTACAGGAAAAAGCAATTTTATGCAAAATTTTCTCATCAATATTACGAAACAATTTAAAAAACCTTTTTTTTTAGTAGAATTTAAGGGAGAGTATCACTTTTTGCAAGAACAAATAAAGGACTTAATAGTTCTTTGGCCAGGTGAAAACTTTTCGATAAATTTATTCGATCCCTTGGGAGCTAATCCAAATATCCATGCTGAAAGAATTTTTGATATAATTAGAAGCGGTCAATTTTTAGGCGATAATGCGGAATATTCACCTCAAATGGAAAGAGTTCTAATTGATATCCTTACAAAAGTGTGTAAAAACAAAGATTTCAGGAGTTGGGAAGGATTTCAAGAGTGTTGTGATGATTATCTTAAAAAAGAAAGAGATAAGATCCCTATGTTAAAACAAACGCTTATTAGTTTAAATAATAGAATTAGAAGATTCTCTGTTGGACCAATGAGAGCTGTTTTTGATTCGAATTCTAGACTCACAGTATCACAGCTCTTTAATAGGAAAGTTATTTTAGACTTGAGTTCTATTATCCGGTTAGGAGGAGAAAAGGAAGATGCGCTATTCTTTTTAAACATGGTTTTAAAATATTTATGGGATAGAAATTTAACCAGAGGAGCAAATAATTATGATGGAATAAATCATATCACCATAATTGAAGATGCTCAATATTTTGCTCCTCAAGGTTTAACAAAAAAGTCAAAATTAACAAGTTATTTAGAAGACATCGCTCTACTGCAGAGAGGTACAGGAGAATGTTTAATAACTATAGCAACTCGTCCAAATATTAGTAAGGAGATATTAGCGAATAATGGTGTAGTATTAACTTTCAAAAATCATATAGAAAAAGACATTATGTGTGAACTTCTAAATTTAGAATCTGAAAAGAAAAATTATTTATCTGTAATAGATGAAGGGCAATGCATTATCCGCGTAAATTCAATAAAGAAACCGTTTCTACTTGGAGTTCCTTACATAAAACGGAACCCTCTAACAGTATCAGAGATATATAGAAAAAACGAGGTGATTTTGGATAAACAACAAAAGAATTCCGATTTATTGTTGTTAGATACTCACAAATCTAATAATCCTATCATACTTAAGGACAATATAATTAAAATTTTGATATTTAAAATGATTTTGCAAATAAAATCTTACAGAAATAGGCTTAAAAACGATAAAGGTATGAGTTCTAAAGAAGTTGATATCTTAGATCACTCAATTAACAGCGATTTAGTTGAGGTCGTTAACGATGATGAAAATTGCGATTTTGATATCTACATCAAGAAGTTGTACATGGATCAGGAAAAACACAAATAATTTTTAAGACAATAAAATTCTTTTATTCATTAATGACTTTTTTAATAGGTATTGTTGGAAAACCAAGTGCAGGAAAGTCGACATTTTTAAATGCCGCTTGTTTAACTAATGCTAAGGTAAGCGAGTTACCTTTTACTACGATAGAACCAAATAAAGGCGTAGCATACATAAAAACGAAATGTGTTTGTCAAGATTTGAATGTTGACGATAACCCAAAAAATTCTTACTGTGTTAATGGGGATCGTTTCATTCCAATAAATGTACTCGACGTAGCGGGATTGGTTCCAGATGCTCATAAAGGAAAAGGGTTGGGAAATCAATTTCTTAACGATTTAATTAGAGCGGATGCGCTTATTCATATAATCGATATTAGTGGGTCTTTAGATGAAACAGGTAAAAGAATAAAAATGGGTGAAAATGATCCTTACGAGGACATTTTATTTCTAGAAAAAGAGATTAATCTCTGGTTTAAACAGATATTAGAAAGAGAGGACTGGGAAAAATTCCTGAAATCACATGCGCGGGAGAATAAATCGTTTGTTGAAGAACTCTATAAAAGACTTTCTGGAATAAAGGTTAGTAGAAGAGGAATCATTCAAGCGCTAAAAAACTCTGGTTTAGAAGAACTAAATCCATCATTATGGTCAGAAAAAGACCTTTTAAATTTTTCTAAAATTTTAAGAGAAAAATCAAAACCTATCGTCGTAGTAGCAAATAAAATTGATAAAGAGAATGGGATGGAAAACTTCAATAGATTAAAGAAAAAATATGCGGAGAAAATAATACCTTGTAGTGCTTTAGCAGAATATTTTTTAAGAACTTATCACCAAGAGAAGAAAATCGAATACATACCTGGGTCGGATAGTTTTAGAATTTTAAATAATGAAGGATTCAACCAAAATGAATTGAAAGGATTGATAAACATTCAAGAGAAGATCATTAAGCTTTTTAATGAAACGGGTGTTCAAGCAGTACTAAATTTTACAGTTTTTTCAATATTGAACCAAATTTGTGTTTACCCAATATCAGATATTAATAAATTTTCAGATAACAAAGGGAATGTTTTACCAGATGCATTTTTGGTTAAGAAAGGCACATTATTAAGAGATTTTGTAAGGGATAAAATTCATACTGATTTAGCGGACCACTTTATTTTTGGGATCGATGCCAGAACAAAGAGAAGGTTAGGAGAAAACTATGAATTAAAACATAATGATATAATTAAAATTGTTACTGCCAAGTAAAAGGATTACTCTTGCTTGGAAGTTAACAAAATATAAACTAAGATTATTATTAGCAATAATATCCCTAAAAGGACTAAAATAAAATTAAATGCTTCTTGTTCCGGGCTCAAATCTGTTTGAAAGACAAATAATAAAAACAGTAAAAAATAGCTTTTTAACGTCATATTGTTAATTTATAAAATATGATGTATGTTAAAAAAATTTCTGATTTTTTTCTATTCTATTTGAATTTACTAAGAATTAAGTATTTTTAATTTGATAATTGGTAATGGCACGGTTTTATTTTGATTAATAGTATTTGTAGCTTTTTGATTTTAGTAGATATTAAGTGGACCTGACGGGAATTGAACCCGTGACCTCTTGAGTGCAATTCTTGCACTAAACTAATAGTTTGTTGTGCGTCAAGCGATCTGCTACTGATCTACAGGCCCTAATAAAAAAAAGATTAAAAGTTAATTAAGAACCCTTGTAAAATTAGAAAATTGTAAAATAGTTAAAAATAGGAGGTGATCCAGCCGCAGGTTCCCCTACGGCTACCTTGTTACGACTTCT